>JAFCZU010000506.1 GCA_019314185.1 Deltaproteobacteria bacterium
AGGCTCAGTGGATAAGGATGATTTAGAACGAACATTGTTTCCTGCAGCTGGTACACGCGGGAAAAAGGCAGCTTTGGCCATCACCAACAAAAGCGAACTCCTTTTTGTTTGGCTTATGCTGGACCTTCTTAAAGTAGGTGGCCGTTGCGCTGTTATTGTTCCCGAAGGCGTCCTCTTTGGTGGCACAGTGGCCCATGCTGCGCTGCGTCGTGAGTTGCTCACGGAGCATTTGGTAGAGGGGATTGTTTCTTTGCCTGCCGGAGCGTTTCAACCATATACAGGTGTAAAAACCTCTATTTTGATCTTCCAGAAAGAAACCGGCAAAGACCGTGCCGGTGAATGGAATAAAATAGACCCGCCCCGGACTCAAAGCGTTTGGTTTTACGAGGTTACAGAAGAGGCCTATACCCTGGATGCCAAACGGAATGAACGCAAAGGTCAGAATAACGATCTTTGGGATGCCACCAAAAAATTTCAAATTCGCCATGATAATGACTTTGATGAGTTGGATTATTTCCAACCGCAATATTTTACTGAACGCTGGCGTTTTGTTGATCAACAAACCATGTCCGCATTTGCCGATGAAAAAGAGGTTTCCCATTGGAAAGATCAGGTGGCTGGCATTCATGAGCTTTTTCAGCTACCGGCCGACCCCGTGGAAGCGCAGCAGGGGATTGAAGAAAGCCAAACAGAGCCGATAAAAAAATTGGTGGACAATATTTTAAGGTATGCCTCTCCGAATATAACTGACAAAATGGCCAAAAAAAATGCAGCCGGCAAAAAAAAGGAAGCAGAAAAGGCCCTAAACGTTGCGACAAGAAAAGTTCGTTCCCTCTGTTTCTCAAAAGATACAAAAAGCCTTTTTGATCAGGAGGAAAAGGTTGCCTGGCCAGTGTATGGGAAAGCAGTTAAGACAATACTGGAAACTGCAAAAGAAACCTTTGTACAGAATTTTATCAAAGGCAAGAAACTTTCTGCCCCAAAATCTTCAGAAGAGAACTTTAAAAAGCAAATCAAAAATATTGCTAAGGAATTTGCCAAGCTGGATGGCTATGATGTCATGCTGCGAACAATAGATTTGCTAAAACAGGAAGAAAAACTCAAAGAAGCAAAATGCTGGACTGCTCCGGTCAGGGTATATGCCAGGGATGATGAATGGGAAAGTGAAGATGGTGAGTTAAAAGGTAGTCATGACAAGGGCGGCAAGGTTCGGCCCGAATATGTAGAAGGTATTGAATTGTATGATAACAAGGGTAAGCTGAATGAAGGATTGTTTGATCCGGATTGTGTTGAGGCGCGCAACTGGAACCTCTCGGCTGGGCAATATAAACCCTTTTCATTTGAAGCGATCAAGAGTGATAAAAGCGTTGCTGAAATGATTCGTGAGTTAAAGAAAAAGGAACATCAGATTATTGAAGGGCTTGACACCTTGCTGGAGATGGTGGAGGGAGAAAAATGAGGCGTATTTATTTCCCTTCTCTTCCAGATTTATGGACAAATGTACGGCTTTTTGACATCTCTGAAGTTGTAATGGGCCAATCCCCTCCTGGGGAAACATATAATGAAAATAAAGTAGGCCTTCCATTTTTTCAGGGTAAAGCCGAGTTTGGAGAGCTTTATCCCACTCCCCAAAAATGGTGTTCAGCACCAACTCGAATAGCTAAAGCAGGTGATATTCTCATTTCAGTTCGTGCGCCTGTTGGAGCTACTAATATAGCTAAAGAGCAATGCTGCATCGGCCGGGGATTGGCTGCAATTAGACCGATCAATGATGTTGCAGAACGCGACTTTCTTTTATTCTATCTAAGAGCTATTGAAGAATTCCTTTCAACAGCGGGTTATGGGAGCACTTTTCAAGCAATTAATAAAAACGACCTGCTGAATTTTCGCATTCCTCTTCCGCCTCTTCCAGAACAAGAAAAGGTTGTAAGTATCCTTGAACAAGCAGACAAATTAAGTCGCTTACGAGATGAAACGATAACAATGGCCCAAAAGCTATTTCAAACCCTATTTCTTGAAATGTTTGGAGACCCTTTAAGTAATCCAAAATGCTTTCCAAAGATTCAATTGGATAGATTAGGGACGCTTGATAGAGGAATATCCAAACATCGCCCTCGGGATGCAAGCTTCCTTTTTGGTGGACGATATCCATTCATCCAAACTGGGAATGTCGCAAACTCCGGAGGCTGGATTAACAACTATTCGCAAACTTATTCAGAGGAAGGCTTAGCCCAAAGCAGGCTTTGGCCAGAAGGGACATTATGTATTACTATTGCCGCAAATATTGCAAAGACAGGAATTCTTACATTTGATGCCTGCTTTCCTGACAGTGTCGTTGGCTTTTTGCCAAATCAAGGAATAACCACCGAGTATATAATGTTTGCATTAAACCTCTTTCAACAGCGATTAGAAGCAAACGCCCCTCAAGCTGCCCAAAAAAACATAAATTTACAAATTCTGAGATCCCTCAAGATTCCAAAACCACCTTTTGATATTCAAGAAAAATTTTCTCATATAGTTAAAAACAACTATAAAAATATATTAAAGATAAAAAAACTTTCTGAAGACTTGGTAGAGTTATTTCAGCAAATTCAATCTGAAGCATTTTGCGGAGAGTTGACATCCATGTTACAATTAAGGAGCATATCCCTGAAGAACGCCCCTGGCTATCCCAGCCAAACCGCCATTGGCTAATGGACCAATTAAGCGAATTTCAGGGTTTTGTATACGATGCTCTAAGAGAATGGAAAGGCACCTTAATCCCCTCAGAAGACTTGGAGGATTTTCGTGAACAAGCTTTCCCTGTTGAACACTTGGAAGATGCCAATGATCAAATTCTGCGCGCGCTTCATCAATTGGCGGGCCTCGGTCTTATTGCCAAAATAAGTTTATACAATCACGAAGGTGACTATGTCACTGCGTTTAGGGGTTTACGTGAGGAAGAATTTAGCCAGGTCTCTGACAGACAATATCTGGCGAAAGGTTAGCTGCATGCGATTACGATATCTATCTTTAAAAAATTATCCACCGCTAAATGATATTGCTATCTCTTTCAGCGCTGAATCACCGCTGCAACGTGATTGTGCCATTCGCTTTGTTGTAGGGGTGAATGGTTCTGGAAAAACCCACCTTTTACAGGCAATAATAGAAACATTCCTCTGTCTTGCCAGACAGCAAAAGCCCAATTTCCCTGTGACGCTTATCTATGAGTTGGGAAAAGGTAAACAAGCCCGAACTATCATTTTTGATAATCCCGGAGATCATGGTAAACCCGGCTGGTGGCAATCCAAATTTGATCATAAAATTTTGCCGCCAAATATTCAGAGGGAGGACTGGCAAAACCTGATTTTGAGAGTCCGAGACGGTGAAAAAGACTGGGAACCCCTTATTCAAAACGGCAACTGGCCGGGCAAGCGGGTCGGTCTCCCTCGAACAGTCATTGCCTATACAACAGGAGAAACAGCACCTTGGGACACGATTTTTCACATGGAGCCTTCTGCTTCCGATTCCAGCGTGGATATCATATCACAATCACTTGATTACGATACCAGCCAGGAGCGCCCATGCGGTTGGACGCTTCAACGGGAAATTGAATTTCAGGGACAAACCGGCACGGACGAAGGCCAGGAAGCTGTTCGCGAACTTAAAAGACTTAAAGAAGAGTTCAGCACACAGGAAAGCGACCAGGAGATTTGTCTTTTTATTTCTCCTTTACTCCTGAAATTTGCGCTTCTTGCCGTTTCTTTGCCTTTGGCAATGGATGAGCTACGTAAATATGAAACGGAAAAAGACAAAAAATCATTTTTTCAAAGCTTAATAAAAGAGCCGGAAAAGGAACAAGGTCTTCGCAGATTGTTTAATCAGGTGGGTTGGATCTGGCCGGTTTGCATCTCATTTACAATAGATTTTATCCCGGAAGAGTGGTCTGGAATGGAAGCAAATTTCAAACGTCCACTATTCCAGGCCATGTTGGGTTTTGCCAGTGAAACGATTCGCGAACCGGAACCAAGTACAAAGCGACGCTTATTTTTTGATCTGAAGTCTAAAGTTGGGTCTGCGGATGCCTTTGAATATGTTGGTGATGGGCTCCTGCAGTTTCTCGGCGGCAAGAACGGACAACCTTATGATCATTTCAAGCAGCTTTTGAGCCTGAATCAGCAGGGTATTATCGAAGATGTCCAGATTGCGCTGCGAAGCACACATACGGATGACATACTTTTGTTTGACGAGCTTTCCGATGGTGAGCAAGTTTATTTGGGACGTATGGCACTCTTTTATCTGATGCAGGGCCGTGATGATGCGCTGTTATTACTGGATGAGCCTGAGAGTCATTTTAATGATGTTTGGAAGCGTGAAATTGTATCCATTATTGACGAAGTCCTTGGGAACCAGACAAATGAAGTGATTATTTCAACTCATTCCAGCATTTCCCTGACAGATGTCTTTGATGATGAGATCCAATTGCTTAAAAAAGAAGACGGCAACGCATATGTCAGCCGGATTACATCAACAACCTTTGGCGCCGACCCAAGCGAAATAATGATTAACATTTTCGATGCCACTGACAGTATCGGCAAAAGATCATTAGAATGGTTGAAT
>JAFCZU010000507.1 GCA_019314185.1 Deltaproteobacteria bacterium
GAAACATAGAAGTTATTACAATCTACAAGTGCAAACACGGGAGATATCCTTAATCCTGCAAGAAACAAACTATTCCGCGGCAAGCCACGGGAGATTAACCCTTACAGATTTCATATTGTCCTTCAAGTGATTAGAGTAATCCGTGTAACCTGCCCGCTCGTGCCTTGCAATGGCAGGCGGGTCTGCGAAATCTGTGGATTAAAGCCGGTGGATTACATTTGTTACAACACCCCATATCTCAAAGCTCATTTCCGCCTCGATCTTTAGAGGTTTGTAGTCTTTGTTTTCAGGCATTAAAAAGACCCTGCCTTTTGTCACACGAATTCTTTTTACCGTTAAATCCCCATTAACCACAGCTATTACGACCTTGTTATGGACTGGTTCAATCGAGCGATCCACAATCAGTATATCTCCAGGATGTATTCCTGCATCGATCATAGAATTCCCGGCTACCTTCACAAAAAACGTTGCAGCAGGATGTTTGATAAGATGTTTGTTCAGATCCAGGCTGCCTTCTATATAGTCTTCTGCAGGAGAAGGAAAACCCGCTGAAACCGGAACCATAAACAAAGGCCGCTTACATTCTGTTGATTGATCCGGATGGTATATAGCTTGTACTTTCATAGCGATCCTTCTATATTAAATATCTGTTGTTTTTTCAATCTGACAATCTGTTTGTGCGTGGCAATATCTGACAGGAAACCGGTTTTCTTCATTGCTATTGATAATTTCATTTTATATACTGCTCCATTATTCAGGAAAAAAGCAAAATAAAAAATTGGGTCGCCAGAATATTAAAACATGCTGTTGGGATTGTAAATACCAGCAAATTGCAGAAGACACATTCCTGGGTATTTGTACATGATTTTCAACACGCGGGATGCTATCCATGTAACAAATTGAAATGCTTTAAAAATTGTGATATACAAACACTATCTGCATAAGAAATGCTTGATTTATGATTTGCGCAGTTGGCAAAATATCACAACTCCGCAATTCAAAGGAGAAGTTTTCCATAACGGCGGGATAAACACCCTATTACATTGCTCTTAAAACTGTATTAACTACAGTAATACGACATTATAAAGAAAATATATAGTGTTAATATGCAGATTTTTTTCTGCTTAACACAATACGTTCGGCTAATAATAAAGGAGAAAATTGTGTACAGATATTCTTTAAAAATAATTGTAAGTCTTATTCTTTTCCTCCTAACAATTCAGGTTCATGCTCAAACCGATGACTTTTATTGTTATGACAGCTATGATGAATATCGACAGATAAAGTATTGGGCAAAGCGACATATTTCAGTCAGTGATTATAGTTACAAAAGCGGTGATTCAAATTATTTAAATTTAACTTATAGGGATAATAAAAAGAAGAAATTTGGTGAGGAAACAAGTAAAGAACTTATTGAACATTTTAACAAAGAATTTGATAGGTTGATCAAAAACAGTTTGCCATATCATGACACTGATGCAGGAAGAAATAAGCGTTTTAAGGAACTTTATAAAAAATACGGTGAGCAAGATAATTTTCTTGATATTCTCCAAGCTCAAGAAGAAGCTAGACGAAACTCCCTATATGGAACAAACCCTGGCGCAATTTTTTGCCTAATCAAAATAGAAAGAAGAGAGTTTCCGGTACTATATGAAATGAATTGCAGCATTGTGGCCAATAAAGAACTTTGGAACAGAGGAGGATTGGAAGAAAATAAGATCGGTTTCAGCACGCCTGAACATATACTGGGCGAGCTGAAGCACTCAATTACTCAAGAACTTGCAAAGTTACGTAGCACAATGAGGAGAATTAACAGTTGTATAAAATAAATATGCTGGATCAGCTATTAAAAAAAGCTGGCAAGTCCGATGCTCTCCTTTGTCATCTGTTTAGCAGGGGCATTCGCCAAGGATATTAGAATGCAATCATCACCTCTAAATGAAATAATTAAGGCAGATGTAGAAGAGGTTAACCAAACTATTCTAAAAGATACTGTCGAGCCTTGGATATTCTTTAGGTCTCATGGCATCAACATCAAGAAGGTTGACGGTAGTTCTATTTCAATATCAGGGGTTGAATATTCAGGATCTAGCGTAACAGTTTTTTGGGAAGGATTCGTTGACGCCTATATAAAAAAAAGAAGTCTTGAATTAATAGAGGCTACTCGGTTAAAGGCTGTTGAAAGAAATATTCCGGTTAAGAATGCACTACAAGATTGCTTGGTGCATCTTCACTCCATGGTTGTAAAAATATTTAACAGAATGGCTGTTATTGATCAAAGGCTCAAAGGAAAGGGCTTTCCTAACTCAGTGCAAAAAGTAGATGTTCAGCGACGTATCGACAGAAATTATGAAGTAATTAGAATTTTGGTGAATGCTGAGATTGATTGTGCCCAGCAAGATTGTTTAAAAAAAATAACATGGCTAAACGCATTAGAGCTTAAGCCAAATTTTTTCGGATTGGGAATAAACTTGAATTGGTTAATTCCTAAAGCATTTCGAAGAAAAAATTAGCCGAATCGGGTAGCCGGGGGTTTTTCTCCCCCAGCCCCCACAACACCCTGCGTGCGGGTCCGCACAGGGCGTTTCACCAAGGTTGCCGGGCCGTAGCCGGGTAGTGAATTTT
>JAFCZU010000508.1 GCA_019314185.1 Deltaproteobacteria bacterium
TTTTTCATGAACCCAGCACACGCACGCGTACTTCTTTTGATATTGCAGCCAAGCGTCTCAGCGCTGACTGCTTGTCAATTTCCAAAAGTTCGAGCAGTATTGTCAAAGGAGAAACACTGATAGACACTGCGCGAAATCTTGAAGCCATGAATCCTGATATCATTGTTATACGCCATTCTCTGTCCGGATCTTCTCACCTGCTGGCACGCATGCTTAAAACTTCAATCATAAATGCCGGTGATGGAATGCACGCTCACCCCACCCAATCGCTTCTCGACCTTATGAGTGTCAAAGAAAACAAGGGGGATATTTCAGGCCTGAATATCGCAATAATCGGCGACATTGCTCACAGCAGAGTAGCAAGATCAAATATAATCGGATTTACTAAAATGGGCGCCCATGTAATGCTTGCCGGCCCTCCAACCATGATGCCAAAAGGAGTTGAAACCCTTGGAGCTTCTGTTACATATAATGCGGATGATGCTGTCCGCAATGCGGATGTTATCATGATGCTGAGGATACAAAAGGAGCGGCAAAAGAGCTTTTTGTTTTCAACGGAACGGGAGTATGCAAAAGCGTATGGATTGACAAAAGAAAGGCTCAAAAATGCCGTAAAGGATGTGCTCATAATGCATCCAGGTCCCATTAACAGAGGCGTTGAAATAGCGCCGGAAGTTGCGGACGGACCCTGTTCAATAATTATTGACCAGGTAACAAACGGTGTTGCAGTACGAATGGCTCTTTTATATCTGCTGACAGGGGGGACACGAAATGCTGACACTGATTAAAGGCGGAAGAGTAATTGATCCCGGCAATTTAGACGGCATCATGGATATTCTTATTGAAGATGGAAAGATTGTTGAAATAAAAGCTCAGAGATCAGACGTAGGGGCGGGTTTAAAACCCGCCCCTACACGGAAAACAGATGCGCAAATCATTAATGCTTCAGGCAAAATAGTGACGCCGGGGCTGATTGATATGCATGTACATTTTCGCGAGCCCGGGCATGAATATAAAGAAACAATTGAAACTGGCTGTCTGTCTGCGGCCTTTGGCGGTTTTACTGCGGTATGCACAATGCCGAACACAATTCCTGTAAATGACAATACTCAGGTTACAGAATATATATTAAAAAAAGCCCGCCTTGCAGACACAGTGCGTGTTTATCCGGTTGCCGCAATAAGTCCTGGACTCAATGGAAAAGGGTTATGTGAATATGGGGAGTTAAAAGAGGCTGGCGCAATTGCTTTTTCTGACGACGGTAATCCTGTAAGAAACAGCCGGCTTATGCGCAGGGCTTTGGAGTATGCAAAAGGATTTGGTTTGCCGATAATTTCCCATTGCGAAGAGCTCGATCTTGTGGCAGGCGGGATGATAAACGAAGGAGCGGTTGCAACACGGATGGGGCTTGCCGGAATACCAAATGCCGCTGAAAGTATTATGGTTATGCGGGATATAGCGCTTTGCGAATTGACCGGCGCCAGTCTTCATATTGCCCATGTCAGTACCGCTGAATCTGTACGGGCTATACGGAATGCAAAGAAAAGAGGCGTCCCTGTGACCGCTGAAACAGCGCCCCATTATTTCTCTCTTACAGAAGAAGCTGTTAAAGAATACAATACAAATGCAAAAATGAATCCGCCACTGCGTTCCGAACACGACAGGGAGGCTGTTCTTGAAGGGCTTTCTGATGGAACTATTGACGTTATTGCCACAGATCATGCCCCGCATTCTTCCATTGAAAAGGAGGTGGAATTCGACCTTGCGGCAAACGGAATCATCGGACTCGAAACCTCTCTTCCTCTCGGAATGAAACTAATTGAAACCGGAATAATTCCTTTAACTGAACTTATCAAAAAGATGTCCACAAATCCCGCCCGTATTCTCGGTCTTGATTGCGGCATAAAAAAAGGCGGCCCAGCCGATATAACAATCATCGATCCTGATATATCATTTAAAATAGATGCGGCTAATTTTCAATCGTTAAGCCGCAACACCCCCTTTGATGGATGGGATATGAAAGGGAAAGCGGTTTTGACCATGGTAGGCGGGAAGATTGTGTATGACAAATAAAACCCCTCATATACTAATCGTCGATGATGAACTCAGTATGCGCGAGCTGCTTGAACTCTTGCTGAAAAGGGAGGGTTATAAGGTTTCATGCGCTGAAAGCGGCCGCAAGGCTGTTTCCCTTCTTAAAAAAACACGTTTTGACCTTTTGCTTTGCGACATCAGACTGGGAGATATTACAGGTCTTGATGTATTAAGAGCAGCAAAAAAACAGAATCAAAATACCATCGTTATAATGATCTCAGCGTATGCCACCACCGAAACCGCTGTTGAAGCAATGAATGACGGCGCTTATGACTATCTTCCCAAACCTTTTAACAATAATGAGCTTAAAGCAACTATAGCAAAGGCTTTAAATCTCAAAACCATCGAACATGAAAAGAGTTTTTTAGATAACGAACTGAAAAAAAACCTGCATTTTGGCCGGATAATCGGAAACAGCCCCAGAATGATGCATATTTATAATGTAATCAAGCAGGTGGCAAAAACCAGGACAAATGTTCTTATTACCGGAGAAAGCGGAACCGGCAAGGAATTGATTGCCCGCGCCATACA
>JAFCZU010000509.1 GCA_019314185.1 Deltaproteobacteria bacterium
GGGAACTCGGATTTGTCGACTACGGTCTCCTGACCGCCCTGGGTGCCAGCGGTTTTTTTGTTTCCATGCTGACAAGCGGACTGAATATCGCTGCATCTCGACATATGGGGTATGAAGTTGGACGTGAAGATCACGATACTTTACGGAACGCTTTTTCTGCAACAGTGGCGATCTTTTGTTGCCTGGCTGGAATTGTATTGGTTTGCGGTATCTTACTGAAGTCGGTAATATTAAATATATTAACCATACCAGTAGCTCGGTTTGACGTCGTCAACCAGGTATATTGGTTTGTTCTTTTTTCGCTTTGTATAGGCGCTGTAGGTGTTCCTTTCGGGGCAATCCGACAGGCCCATCAGCACTTGATTTCTTTAGCGATATATGAATTGACTTCATCTATAGGAGCGTTGGTCATCCTTATTACTCTCCCTTTTATCGCAGGCGACAGCCTTCTTAACTTCGTGAAAGGGACATTTTTTTTAGGGTTTCTCCTGTTAACGAGTAAAATTATTCATGCATATATTACGTATCCCTATGCGCACCCTGGTTTATCACGGGTAAACCAATTAGAAGTTTCCAGGATCCTTTTTTTTTCGATGTGGTCACTTTTAAGTATGGCTTGCTTGCAGGCTCGGCGACAAGTTTCCATTCTTGTGATTAATATCCAAT
Source organism: Deltaproteobacteria bacterium (assembly GCA_019314185.1). The sequence continues at coordinate 667 of JAFCZU010000509.1, forward strand.
ATGGCCCCATTGTAAATGCATCCTACGCTCTTGCCAACAGTACAAGTAATATTCTTATGCAGGCAAGTCAAATGATACATTCGTCTATGCAGCCTGCAATGACTATCACGCATGCGAAGGATGAGAAAGGTAAGCTCGTGAGAATGATATCAATCGGTTGCAGATATACAGGCCTCTCCTCTCTACCAATCTTTGTGCCACTCATGCTCGAAATGCCGGCTTTCTTAGAATTATGGCTTGGCAAATACCCACCGGGATCGCCCCTGTTTGCCAGGTTGATGATGGTCGCAATTGTGATTTCTTTATTTCTAAACGGATACGGTATGTCAATGAATTCGGTCAACCGTGTGCGGGAGAGCGTAACTCTGGGTGCTTCCGTTCAGCTTGGCTTTTTCGGAATTGCCGCATTCGGTGTTCTGGCCTTTAACATGCCTGCGTGGACGATTCCAGTTTGGAGTATTGCTGCAATGACTTCTCTTGTTTTTCTATTCCCTCTTTTGTTTGGTAAGTCTCTTGGCTTCACCATGCGTGCGTGGATTATGGAGGTCGGATTGCCTGCTATTGTAATTCTCCTCACGGGTTTTTTTCTCGGAAGCCTTGTTATTCTTGCAATTGAACCCTCTTTAATTAGAATGCTGTTAGTTACTGTCAGCGCTAATGTTGGACTTATGATCTCAATCTGGTTCTTAGGTATTCGCAGGGAAGAACGAATGCTGTTTATAGGATTTTTACATAAACTAAGGGCAGTTATAAAGAGTTTTGGCAATTAAAATAAATCCACAAACCCTACTAATCTCAAAATTAGCGAATATACCGTGACGAAATCGAACGGGTCGCTGTTTTGGCGGCAGTAAGATTATTGGTGTTTGAAAAAGACATAATTGGTGAACTATGGTGCGGAAAAAACGCCTGATTGTTTTCCCTTCGTGGATCTCAACGCCTCATTATGAGACTGATTTGGAGATTGCCATAAATCATGCTCAAAGAGGTTGGGACGTGTATGTGGCACATTGCAGGGGTGAACTCAATTCATGCATGACAAATCGAGAACAGGATCCTCTTGTCTGTCTAACTTGTTCCTCACGTATTTCCCAAGGGCTTGCCATTGCCCGAAAGGTTGCAATACTTAAGACTCTACGAATTAGAAATTTAACTGTTGCGGCCCTTCCCAATCTACCTTCTTGGAGTTCTGCAGAAGAGCTCAGGCAATTTATGTACGGTGAATACGAAGTTGGCAGGGCTGTTTTTTCGACCATTTCATTTATTCTTGGCGAACACACCTTTGACATTGACGAATATCAGCCATTAGTGAAAAGGGAAATCCGAACTGCCTGTTCGGTTATCGAATGGCTTGAGTCTGATATTCTGCAATTAGAGCCCCACCGGATGGTGATATTAAACGGACGTTTCACTGTGCAGGGGATGACTGTCGGTTTTTGTAAAAAGTTTGGAATTGAATATCTTACTCATGAAAGGGCAGGTGTTCTGGGCAGTTACAAGCTTCGCATCAATACCGTTATTCACGACATTGATGCAGACAAAGCTGATATTGAAAAAGTTTGGTCTGAAAGTGGCAGGGATGAGGAAGAAAAGAAGCGTATCGGTGCCAGTTTTTTCACAGAACGAGTGAAGGGACTTTCTCAGGGCTGGCATTCCTTCAAGACTTTACAAAAGGATCGTTTGCTGCCTGTGGACTTTGACCAAACTAAGCGTAACATCGCTATCTTCCCCTCATCCTGGGAAGAGCACGTCACGTTTCCTCAATGGTATGGGAATCCTATTTATGAAGACGACCAAAAAGCATTGGAAGAAATTCTCGAGGATCGCCGATTACAGGATTGTGTTTTTTGGATTCGACTTCACCCCAATTTAGTGCAGCGGGGCAGAAAGCAGGTCAAAATCACTGCAACATTAGGAAATACATATCCGAATGCGAGGATAATTGACCCACAGTCTCCACAATGGGGGTTGAGAGCGTTTTTTGGGGAAAGCCGGTAGTCGTCATCGGTCGGGCTGTATATGAGGATTTGGAGATTGCGTATCATCCAGCAGACCACGAAGCGGTCGTCAAACTCCTCGACTCTCAACTTACACCTAAGCCAAAAGAGGGCGCATATAAATTTGGATATTGGCAGAAAATGTACGGGGAGCCCTATCATCATTTTCGCCATACCGCAGTTTCCGAAGGCTACTTACTCGGGCAGCGCATCAAAAGCAGCCGGGTAGCTCTGCTCAAAAAGGTCCTTGGGGAAATTTTTAGAGGCGATCTACGTAAAGTTGCTAAACGCCGGTATGACCGGTGGTTCTAACCAAAACCCTGTCGCTGCTACAGAGGGTTCAGAGCCATATCCTCAAACTGGAAGACGGGCTGATAAAGACTATTGAGTCCTAAATAGAGGTCGATGTGCAAAAAATTTCATCAAATACGTTTACCCCGCCGCATCCGCTAAAAACAGCGGTTTTCTTTCTGGTCTTTAACCGTCCTGATACCACAAAACAGGTATTTGAGGCGATACGCAAGGCAAAACCGTCCAGGCTTTATGTTGCTGTCGATGGCCCAAGGGCTGACAAACCAGGCGAAAAGGAAAAAGTTGAGCAGGCGCGCCGGATTGCGACACGGGTTGATTGGGTTTGCGAGGTTAAAACTTTTTTCAGAGATAAAAACCTTGGATATAGCAGGGGAAATTGGAGGAACATATGCAGCAAATAGAGATAACGGGCGAAGCGTTACCGATAGTGAAATCCAGTATAGTCTTAAAAGAGAAACTGTTGAGCGTAAAGGCAGTTGGTGATGATGCTGAGTGGTTTGATTGGTTCTTTGTCTATGAGGCTTACAATAAAATAATCCAGCAGAAAAAGATAATAAAAGGGTTATTTCTGTGACTATTCGTTATTTTAAAAAAATCAAAAACAGGGTAACAAAGTTAGAATGGTTAACAGAGCGCGTAAACATTGACACGGAATATGATGAAGATGCTGATGCCGGTATCATTGGTGGAAGTATAACCTTTAAGGACGGCTCTATATTTCACTTTAAAGAAGTTCTTCTCGGGGGAAAGAGGCATTATCGATTTCACTATATGGATGAGCGAAATAACCTGATATCCCGCTGGGACACTGCTCCACACTACAGGGACTTAAAAACATTCCCTTACCACGTTCATTTGCCGGATGGCGTAAAGGAAAGCATGCAAGTTACCCTTTTTGATGTTCTTGATAAGATAGAGGATATTGTCATTGCCAGGCTGGAGGGCTTTTCAGATTAATAAAAAAGCATGGGCAATTCGCAAGGCCAAACCACCGCGGTTTTATGTTGCCGCCGATGGGCCGAGGGTTGACAAACCCGGCGAGGCGGAAAAAGTGGAACAGGTGCGCCGGATCGCGACACAAGTGGATTGGGATTGCGAGGTAAAAACCCTTTTCAGAGATAAAAACCTGGGATGCGGTAAAGCAGTCAGCAGCGCCATTGACTGGTTCTTTGAAAATGAGGAAGAAGGGATTATCCTGGAAGGTGACTGCCTGCCGAGTCAAAGTTTTTTCTGGTTTTGCGAGGAGTTGTTGGAGCGGTATCGGGGGGATATGATGGGGGTATAAACATTCTGGCATTGGCAGAGATAAATTTAGCTACAATTTCTCATTTTATATCCCAATATGGCGATGGCTCTGCTGTTCAGAATGAATAAAATAAATATATCCCCCGGATTTAAGCGCTACTTTGCCAACACCTCTTGGCTTATGGGCCATCGTATGTTGAGCATGGTTGTTGCGCTTTTTGTCGGCGTTTATGTTGCCCGATATCTCGGGCCGGAGCGGTTTGGGCTGCAGTACGAAAACAATGAAGGGATGAGAAACTTATAAACTAATGAGCGTCCCGGAGGCCTAATGGCTCTTCAAAAAGCGCATACTGTAACAGCGGTCAGCCATTTTACCGCGCGTCTTGTTCAGCAG
>JAFCZU010000510.1 GCA_019314185.1 Deltaproteobacteria bacterium
TACAAAAAGGGGATCTGCAAAGGAAGTTTCGTTCGTAACTGCGATATGCACAGAATCCTCGATGGAAATAAAATCTTTACATGGAAGCCTTTCTCAATTTGAACAGCAGGCTAAACATTTTTAATATCTGGGTTGATCCAGTCAATAAAGAAGAATGCATTCGTAAGGTGAAATCATTCCTCAAATGGCGCGATAGACCCAAAGGGGATCTTCAGAAACTGAAATAAAGATGCTTATATGCTTAAGGGAGTTTCATCACTTTAGAGGGGGGCTAATGGGGGAGTATTTCTACCGCAAACAATTCATTCAGAACTTGTTGTATAAACGGCGCTGGCACAGGGTTGATTTTTTGTTGTCCAAGGTTCGGTTATTCCCCGAAATGTCGATCTTAGATGTGGGGTGCGGTCCTGATGGACGTAGTCTTGAAAAATTTTTGCATAGCGACTATCGGATCGTCGGTATCGACCTTTACGATGAAACCGAGGTGAAAGTAAACCACCCACGGTTTACATATTTTCAGCAAGATGCTCGAAGTCTTAGTCGATTCCGCGATAAAGAGTTCGATCTTGCATTATCAATTGGTATGATGGAGCATATTTGTGATCGTGCCATGCTAAGCCAGATGGCTTGCGAAATTAACCGGGTGTCAAAACAGTATGTGATCGTAGTACCGTGGAAATATGCTTGGATCGAGCCCCACTTCAAGTTTCCTTTCTTTCAGTTGCTTCCTTACCGCTTCAAACTTGCGTTGACAAAGATGTTTGACCTCCACAATCTCAGAGAAAAGGTCAAGATAGATGCCGCTTATATTCGGAACCACTATCAGTGGCTGTCAAATCCAGAATGGCAAAGGATCTTCGTTGGTTCAAAGGTGTACGTGACTCCGACGCTGGAAACAATAGCCATCATAAAGCCGAAGCAAGTACACGCGTAGCTTCGCCCTTTCTATATTCTGGGGCACATAGATTTGGCGTTGCTTCCGAAGTTTTTTCCGAATTTGAGGATTTCCTTTTATAACACTTTGGGGGCTATCGCGATGCAGGGTGTTAGGCAAGCGGACCTCCGGCTCGGTGAAACCTGTGCCATTATCGGACTGGGGCTGTTGGGACAACTGACTGCTCTCCTTCTTAGAGCCTCGGGGGTCAGGACGGTAGGTGTAGATATCAATCCTGCGATGGTTGATATTGCCGCAAAACATTGTCTGGACCTTGCCCTGAAGCGTGAAGAAGTCAGAATTGAAGAAAAGATCGTCCAATTTACCGATGGACTGGGATGCGATGCCGTAATAATCACCGCGGCTTCCAGTTCCCTTGATCCGATTAATTTTGCTGGCGCTATTTCCCGCAAGAAAGGTACCATTGTCGTGGTCGGCGCTGTGCCTACTGGATTTGACCGGGAGCCACATTTTTATAAGAAAGAGTTACAGGTAAAGATGTCATGCTCCTATGGGCCCGGCAGATATGATCCGAACTATGAAGATAAAGGGATAGATTATCCCCCTGCTTATGTGCGTTGGAGCGAAAACCGCAATATGCAGGCTTTTCAGGAGTTGATTTACACGAAAAAGATTGATGTGAGCTACCTTACTACCCAGACCTTTAAACTTGATGAGGCCCCTGCTGCCTATGACATGATGATGGCTAAATCAGAACCATTTATTGGGATACTCATTGAATACGATCCGCAGATTACACAGATTTCGCAGAGAAGGGTCGAGATTAGAACGAAAACTAAGCCTTTAAACTCAACCCTTCGACCTTCAACCGTTTCCATCGGTTTCATCGGTGCTGGGTCTTATGCCCAAAGCCATTTGTTGCCTAATATTCCTAAAAAGAACAACGTTTCTCTTAAAGGGGTGATGACGGCATCCGGTGCCAGCTCTCGCTCAGTTGCAGAACGTTTTGGATTTGAGTTTTGCACGAGCAACGAAAAGGATATCCTGGAAAATGAGGACATCAACACGCTCTTTATTGCTACCCGCCACGATTCCCACGCAGAATTCGTGCTAAAGGCTTTGAAGGCAGAAAAACACGTCTTTGTGGAAAAGCCTCTCTGTCTCACTGAGGAGGAGCTTGGTGAAATAGCGGGAGTGATGACAGAGGTTAAACCGGACAATTGTTCAAGTGGAAATATCATTCAACCACTAGACGATTTGACCAATCGACCAATCCTTATGGTGGGGTATAACAGGCGGTTTGCGCCGCTGGCTCAATTGCTCAAAGAAAAGCTGGGCGAGGGTCCCATGGCCATGCTCTATCGGATAAACGCGGGTCATATACCTCCTGATTCATGGATTCAGGATACCGAGTTCGGAGGAGGTAGAATTATTGGGGAGGTTTGTCATTTTGTAGATTTTTTGACATTTATAAACGGGTCACTTCCTGTTTCAGTGTACGCTGCAGCTATGAATAATCCTAACGAATAAGGATAGATTGTGTGAGCGCAGCGAACCACGATCTTATCCGGTTGTTGGACAAGCCCGGTGTGTCTGCATATTCTGTATATAAGAAAATATCTTTTTTTGAACTGGGGGTAGGAAGTGCTTTTTCAAAAAATGCACTTTTTTCAAGGCGAGGGAGTGCCTTAACCTATAAATAGGCTACAAAAATTTGACTATTTCATA
>JAFCZU010000511.1 GCA_019314185.1 Deltaproteobacteria bacterium
TCTCTTCATTCAAGCTTGCGAAAGATATACTGGGGGTCGGGTGTTCAGATAATGATTTAAAAGAACAACTGCTTAGAGAGACCATTTCAATTTCAGAAATAAAAAAGCAAAAGGATGTTTTTAAAAAAGTTGGAAATTTGGTTACAGAGCTCATCCCGCTAATTAAAAAGATAATATTCAGGATAGAAGATAAAAACGGGCGCAAACTTTTTATCTATGCTGAAGGAATCGACAAATTTAAATGCAACGAAGCAGCCTATCACTCTGTGCAGGGTATTCTTGATTTTATAGCTGATTACAAAACCCTTTATGAAGTAAATTTTGTGCATCTCTTTTTTGGTGACAAATGGAGAATGTCTGATGCCATTATTTTGCACAATGCAGGCAAACAGGAGGTTGAAGCTGTTCTGCAAAAAAGGCTTGGCGACAGATATAAAGATTTTTATTCAGGCATAATTCCGGCAATAGCCGGGATGTCAGGAGGAAACTTAAGGCAGGGGCTTAAAATTTTGACTGAATACTATTATGCTGTAGAAGTTTTGAAAAAAATGGCTGACCAGGCTTTTTCTTATACATGCAGCCTTACAAGGAACAACTCTTTATTTATTACCAGAGAAAAATTTCCTTCAGATATCATAAAGGCAGTGTACCGGGATAGATATCTTCTGACAGAAATGATAACAGGGGAGCAGCGAGATAGTGTTCATGATGCATTATATAATAACTGGATTATGATAACAGGTGAGTCCAAAGACAAAAAGCAATGGGAATCCATAATTAACCCGCTTATTACTCCTGCATCCGATATTATTACTGATTTGCCGGAATCTCCTGAGGTTGTGCTGTTGAAACAGTGGGCAAAGAAACATGAAACAAGCCCTTTTGGACTGGAAATAGATAAAAGCATCAGTGAAGAACATATTATTGATATTAAAGCCGAAATTGGGCCGGAAGACAAAGATACAGTTACAGCGACTTTATTCAAAACCAGAATCTTTGATATAATAGACAGTGAAAGCTGTGGACTGAACCTATTTAATATAATTGATCTTTTTGAAAGACTGGCCGCATATTTTCTTGAGGAAAAGCGTAAAGATAAAATTATTATTGCCTATGATGATCCTGAAATTGCCCAAATTGCAAACGACTTTATTGTTGGTAAGGCAGCAACTTACAAGCCTGTAGAATGTAAAGACATTTTTCTTGAAAATCCAACTGCGGAAAACATTTTAACGCAAATTCGAAATAATGAGGAAAAATATACCGCACTTTCCATATTTTTTGGGAATGCTCTTTCTGACAAAGATGCATTAACACTGAATAAATTAAGGGATAGTTTTATACAAAACCGAATGATCTGGTGGATCAGATTTGATCATTTAAGAAGCTATCTTGAAAAATGGACGCAGCTCCAACAATTTTTCCTTATTTACAGACTTGATGAAAACCTTCTTGCTTGGATAACAAAAGAGGAAGTTCTGGAAGATCTGGAAGAAATAGACGACTCTGATTCTGATGAAATGAAAAACAGGCTCAAAAAAGTCCTTCATTACCTGGAGGGCAAAAAGAATGAATAGCAAAACTTACTATGAAATATGGAATCGTGTGGAGCGGGCAGCATTTATGCCTAAACCAAAGGAAGCAAAAACGTGGCTGACCGCTTTAAATTCTTTTTTTAATAAAACCGTTGGAAAACCGAATTTAAAATGGAATGGTGATGATAAAAAGAAAGGTGTTTTTAATGATAGCATGAATTATGATTCAATGAATCTTGTGTGCCAGTATAAAATAAATAAAGATCTTTCAGGGTTTTCTTTTAAAATTACGCTGTTGAAACAGACAGTTAGTTTTGAATACAGCAATAGAGGATTTTGTGAATTTGATTACTTGACTGAACATTGTGATAAAAGAGCGGAAAATATTAATAAGGAAGATTTAGTTGAAGCTCTGAAACAAAAAATTGCCCATCCCGCCATCCATCTCCACTTAACTGATGATAAAGCTCTTCATGAAATCAGATTAGGAGTAGCGACCAGAAATCCTTTTATTTTTCTCTATCAGTTTGTTTTTCAGATAATTGCTGAAAAAAAGAAATACTCAACCTTCACAAAACAGCTTTTTTGTGCTCTCGCAAAGTTCCTGCCAATATTATTCTCAAGTCCTATGACTGGGCAATCGAACAAAGAGATAAAGGCATATGCATCATTTCCGGTTTTCATTCAAAAATTGAAAAAGATGTTTTCCATTACCTTATTAAAGGTGAACAGCCTGTCATTATCGTGCTGGAACGGTATTTCAAGAAACGATACACTCCTTTTGACAGGGAAATTAAAGATGCTCTAAAAGCCAAGCGGTTACTGATTATTAGCCAGTTCAGCGAAAAGATAAAAAGAGCATCCGTCAAAACGGCAAAAAAGAGAAATGAGCTGATGTGCAATATCGCAGATGAAATTTTTATCGCACATGCCGCAAAAGGCGGCAAAATTGAAGCGTTGTTAAACCAAGCGTAAGCGCTCAATAAACCGCATCTTCACATAGCCAGGTATCCATGTCATATTGGACAAAAACTTATAAAAAAGGTGGAGGTTCATTATGGCAAAAGCAAAGCAGACCCTTAAA
>JAFCZU010000512.1 GCA_019314185.1 Deltaproteobacteria bacterium
GTTCTCAGGAGGGAAGACAACGTCATTTACGTCAAAGGACTGGACATGCAAGATGGGACACCTGTTTTGGATATCAAACCCCATGTTGAAGACAAACACAGTTGTCCGAGTTTCAAAGGCAAACGGTGAGTGACACCAATACGCCGCATCAATATGCTATGCCGACAACTAATTTACAAATGAACATCCCCATAGTTCACCGAGGGTCATGCGGAAGATGGCGGAACATAATAGATTTATTGATTTTTTCACTTTGCGAGGTTATAGATGACATCGAAAAAACGTAAATAAGGAACTCTTCAAAAAGGATACTGTAATGCCACGCATTTTTGACAACATTGAAAAGCCGGGGGTACCGGATTTACCTTTATTTCCTTTGGGTTGATAATGTTGATGATGAACATACCCATTTACGCTTACTCTTTGAGACAATCTTATGGAAAAAGAAGCAAAAGCCAGAATAAGAATCAACAGGCTCCTTCAGCGCGCAGGGTGGCGGTTTTTCGATGATGAAAACGGCCCTGCTAATATTGCACTGGAAGTAAATGTCAAAATAAAAAAGAACGAAATTGATCAATGGGGTGATGATTTTGAAAAAACCGCTGATGGATTTGTGGATTACCTCCTGCTTGATACAAAGGGCTTCCCCTGTGCGGTGCTTGAGGCGAAATCTGAAACAACCGATCCCTTAGCCGGAAAGGAGCAAGCCCGCAAGTACGCCAAATCGTTAAATGTTCGATTTATTATTCTTTCCAATGGAAACCTTCATTATTTCTGGGACCTCGAGCAGGGCAGTCCATCTATCATAACCGAATTGCCATCGCAGGAATCATTAGGCCAGTACAGGACATTTAAACCTAATCCTGAAAATCTTGTTAAGGAAAGAGTCGAGGCCGATTATATCGCTATCACCCAGTACCCCATGCATAGTTCGGCTCCCCGCTGGAATAATCCTGATGAGCGCGATGCCTTTATCAAAGAGAACAACCTTAAGTTTTTGCGGTATTATCAGTTGAACGCCATTTACGCCTTGCAAGAGTCTGTAAAAAGCGGCAGTAACCGTTTTCTCTTTGAGATGGCCACAGGCACCGGCAAAACTCTCGCATCCGCCGCTGTTATCAAGCTCTTTTTAAGAACAGGCAATGCCAACCGCGTTCTCTTTCTGGTCGATAGAATCGAGCTGGAAAACCAGGCCTGGAAGAATCTTGTCAGGACACTGAAGAATGACTACGCATGCGTCATATACAAAGAAAACCGCGATGATTGGCGCAAGGCTGAGATCGTTGTTTCTACAGTGCAGAGCCTTTCGTTCAACAATAAGTATAGAAAACTGTTTTCCCCGACAGATTTTGATCTGATCATATCTGATGAGGCCCACCGCTCAATCAGCGGAAACAGCAGGGCTGTTTTTGAGTATTTTGTGGGCTATAAATTGGGGCTTACCGCCACGCCGAGGGATTATCTGAAGAAGATCGATCCGGAAAAAATCAGCAAGCAAGACCCGCGGGAATGGGAACGCAGACAACTTCTTGATTCGTATGTAACCTTTGGCTGTGCCAGCGGAAATCCCACTTTCAGATACAGCCTTGTCGATGGAGTAAATGACAGGTTTCTGGTCAACCCGGTTGTCGTGGACGCCAGAACGGAAATCACTACACAGCTCCTGTCAGACTTTGGTTATTCCGTGCTTGTTGAAAACGAGGAAGGTGAATTAGAGGAAAAGATCTTTTTTCAGAAAGATTTTGAGAAAAAGTTTTTTTCAGAAAAAACAAATAGAATCCTGTGTAAAACCTTTCTCGAAAACGCAATCAGGGACCCTTTGAGCGATGAAATCGGTAAAAGCATCATTTTTTGCGTAAGTCAGAACCATGCATCCAAAATCACCCAGGTCCTGAATATATTCGCTGACAGCCTGTTTCCCGGAAAATACAACTCTGATTTTGCTGTACAGGTAACCTCGATTATTCCTGATGCTCAGCAGTTTTCCATCAGTTTTGCAAACAACAACTTGAACGGTCACACCAGGGCACTGAACGGATATCTCAGCTCCAGGACTCGTGTTTGCGTGACTGTCGGCATGATGACCACCGGTTATGATTGCGAGGATATTTTAAACCTCTGCTTGATGCGTCCTATATTTTCTCCCACTGATTTCATACAGATCAAGGGCCGCGGCACAAGGAGATATACCTTCCTGCATAAGATAAAAGAAGGCGGCCATATGGAGGAGTATAAAGAGGAAAAGGGAACATTTAAACTCTTTGATTTCTTTGCCACCTGCGAGTATTTTGAGGAAAAATTCAATTATGATGAAGTGCTGGAACTGCCCCCCACCGGAGCAGGCACAGGAAATGGTGATGGCGGCGGCATCACCATTGATGAATTCGAGAGCATCAAACCGGACCCTTTATCGTTTTATATAGAGTCTCGCGTTGGTCCTGACGGGATGAAGATTGACAGGAAATTCTACGACCAGTTCGAGGAAACCGTCAAAAATGATGACACGGTTCGGCAGCACTATGAGAAGGGTGATATGAGAGCTGCCGAGGAATATATCAGGGATAACCTCTTTGATAAACCGGAAGAATTCTTCAATCTGGAGAAACTGCGAAAGTCGCGGTCCAGCTCGATCGCCGGCTCTGGTTGTGGGAGATTATTGAAAAGGCATTTGGAGGCATTGACCGGTTTAAGTCAAAAAATGAACTCCTTGATGAAGAGCTGGATAAATTTGTGTCTATCCACAAGCCGGATGCTTCTCATATTTTACGGATCAGAGATTTTTTCAAGGCTTATGTAACGGACAATAAAATCAGGGATATAATAGAGAAGAAA
>JAFCZU010000513.1 GCA_019314185.1 Deltaproteobacteria bacterium
ATCCCCCTGCCGGCAAGCAGGAGCGGGGCCGGTATCAAACCGGTTTTCCTGTACTGATCAGTGTAGTATTTTTTTGCCCGCCGTTTGGCTGATCCTGTCTTGTTCATGATTTTTTTATGCAATAATATCAGAAACTAATCATCTGTCGGCAAATTGGATATCTCCGGTAAAACATTACCGTGTGTCATTTTGACTCCATATTAAGCGTGTCGAACATTATTTTTTCTTTCATAACCCTGTTCCAGAACAGGCCGGCTTCCCGCGAGGTCGATTGCCATCCGTTACTTTGTGCCTGACGAATCTGTTCGAGCATTGCCATGGTTGCCTCCTTATAGGTGTTGCTTATGATCCCCGTACGATCAGCCTGTGTGCCATGATTGTCGGTTATGCAGGAAGCGATGTATTTCCTGATGTTGAGGGCAGACAACTCCATATCTGTCATCAAAAAACCGCGCCGGATTTTACGTTGAACAGCAGCAGACAGGGGTGCCAGCGAACGGACCTGGAACTCGTTTTCAGGCAGAATGTCCCCAATTGGGGATAAATTGTCAATGACGTGACATGCTTCAATGAGACGGTATGCCTGGGATTTGCCTATTTCCCATCTAACTCTGGTATATGCCTCAAAGGTCTTGAACAAAAGAAAACGATACAGACGGTCATCGCGGATTTCCTTAAGGGCTTTGCCAATTACGTAAAAACTGCGCCGGTTCTTATCAATCTCCTTTTCCAGTGTTGTCAGCCGCTCCTTTTGCATTATGACGCTCCTCCTGATACGGGCTTGCCGATACAATTGAGCATCTCTTTCAGGGCGTGCCGCTTCTCATCACAATGAGCAAGTGGGGTTGATGACAAGCGTTTCAGATAATTGACGCTTTCAACAAAACCAACCCCTTTTGCAATCATGACAAGATCTATGGGGTTGAAATTCCTTTCACAGCGAAAACACCTTGCCAGATTGGTAGACAGATTGGTTGCAGTTTGAAATTCATTGCAAACCGGACAAAGAAATCGAAAAAAGCCGTCGCTCTGTTTTACCGGAATATTCAGCACATTCTCAATCAACGCATCGACAGGAACGGTATTTCTCAGTTCAAATAACTCTCGGGCAGAAAATCGTCGTTTCATTGGGCACCTCAACAGATTATAGGTTTATAAGTGCAGCCCCTGCCAAAAAAACAGCACGGGCCAAAAAAGCAGGTTTATAGTATCCCAAACCCAAACTACTGTCGATTGCCTCTTAAAAACCCGTAGCGATTAGTCTGTCAATATCACTATTGTTTACAATATGTTATCCATACCATGCCTCTTAAAATCATATTTTGATTAGTCTGTTAATATCGTTAATATGAACAAATAGTTAGCCCATTGATGCCTCTTGAAAACCTTGAAGGGATAGTTCTGAACATTGTACCGGAAACAAACCCTTTTGGATCAGGTAACGCAGATCTTATTGTCACGCATGCGCACCAAAAGCTGCTCGGCAAAATAGTCCATAATGATTAGATTTCTTATTCCGAATTCGCTCAGGATTATGTCACGCGGAAGAATTGGCCGAATTCGGCATTCAGGTATGGGAATCTTTTGTGTGACAGGTTGCAAAGCACCTGTTTCAGGTGGAGGCTTACCGACTTTTTCCAGTTTTTTGTTCAGGTAATTGCTTTGGAAATATTCTTTGTTTTTTTTGTTCCATTTTGCACATTGTCTTCGATGGTGTTCTCTTCTGCATTCAGGATTGTCACAGGTTTTTTGCCGGTTTTTTTGCCGGACATCAGGAAGGAACCACTTACGGCAAATGCAACAGGGACGTTTTCGAGAGCAAGATTTCGACATTGTATTTTCTCCGTTGTAAAGCAATGAAAATACAATTTTTCCCCAACGCATTGAAAAGTAATTTAAAAAAAACGAGGTTTTAAAGGCTGCATTTGCGGCGGGGTCTGCTGGGTATTTTTTTCAGAGGACGAAGGCGGGGTAAGGCGAGGTAAAAAACGTTACACTATTTTGTTAGTGAAATGGGTATCGGACGTTACACTATTTGAATCTTAACACCGGATACTTCAAATTCGCCAACAACTCGATAAAACTCCTGAAACCATACCCCAAGGCAAAGAGGTTGACCACAATCCTTTTTTGATCAGCAATCTGGAGGCAAGGCTGGTCGAATTACAGCTCAAAGAAAAAGAACTCCTTATAAAATACACGCCTCAAAGCCGCCTGGTTAAAAATGTCAAAGAAAAAATCCAGATGGTTCAAGAGAAGCTGGCCCAAAATGAGAAAAAACAATATGGGAAGAGCCGTGTCGGATTGAACACAACCTATCAGCTACTCCAAGAAGAACTTTTTCGAAACCAGGCCGAGGGCAAAGCTCTGGCAGCGAAAAGAGAGATCCAAAATACCCAGCTTACAGACTACCATGGCAAACTGGAACAACTCAACCAGATAGAGGTAAAGCTTAACCAGCTTGAACAATCGGTGGATGTGAACCGCCAAAATTACCGGCTCTACCTGGCCAAATTCGAAGAGTCTCGAATTTCCGACGCCATGGACAATAAAAAAATGGCCAATGTCAGTCTCATGCAATCTGCCTTTACACCACTCAATCCGGTTTCAAACCCGAGGATGTAGAGAAGGAGCTCCAGTTACCGGTACTGACGTCAATAGGCAAAACACATGAGCCCCTTGAAAGGGCTGAAAAAGAGTACAAACAGACGTTGACGGAAAGCTCTCATGGTCCAGAAAAGACCGTGGCAGCCAAAAAACCCGGACAGTTTCATATGCAAGCGCTGTCAGACAGGTTTCAGGAAGTCAAGACAAAATTGGTCACCGGTTTTCCTTTAGGATCAGTCAAGACGATTCTGTTTACCGGAACTGCCCTTGGGGACGGGTGCACCACCACGGCGGCCAGTTTTGCCAAGACCATGGCTCAGAATTGCCGGCACAACGTGCTTCTGATTGATGCAAATCTCAGGTCTCCGAGACTCCATGAGGTTTTCAACATGGAACATAATCAGGGTCTGTCCGATCTACTGACCAATGAAGAAGAAAAAAGCTCGCTATATAAAAAAGTGGGTCATGGAAACCTTTATCTGATTCCTTGCGGCAAGAAAACGTCAGAACCCATGGCCATTTTTGAATCAACGCGTTTTGACAAGACCCTTAAACTGATGCGTGAAAAGTTTGACTATGTGATTTTAGACGCCCCGCCCGTGACC
>JAFCZU010000008.1 GCA_019314185.1 Deltaproteobacteria bacterium
TGCATTCGGAGCTGCCATGCTACAGAGATCCCCGCGGGCCCTCCTCCAATTACTGCAATTTCTTTCCCGCTTTCCGGTGGTAATTCAGGCAACTTCGCATTTATACTCGCCTGTCCGAGCTTTGTCACATCAATTGGAGGCATGGAATCTGATGGCCGGGTGCAGGCCTGCATACATGGGTTTGGACATAGATACCCGCAAACTGTAGCTGGAAACGGCGTATATGAAAGAGCCAGATCCACAGCCTCATCCACACGGCCATCCCGAATCATACTCCATCTCTTACGGACAGGAATACCTGTTGGACAAGCAGCTTCACAGGGAGCCATATATTTTTGGTTTTCCCATACAGGAACAAAACGTCTTAAATTACCGGTTGTAATTATTGGAACAGGACTCCTGTCAATATCTGTAAGATCGCCAATCAGACCTCCTTTGCCGAGCTCCTTTTCCCAAATTACATCCCTGAAGGATTGCATGGATCTGCTATGGTCTTCAAGTCTTTCATGGGGAGAGCGCGCAATTAGAAGCTGCCAATCCTTCCTGTATGATATTTCTTCAAAAAGTTCAGAGCGTTTTATACTTTTAAGAAAGATCTTAAGATTTTGTGTTAACCAATTCCAATCTTCATTTTTAATGGGCACAAACTTTGCGTCTGTCCGACTGAAATTCTTATGGGGGCCGCGAAAAAATACTTTGCCGCCAACCATGCCGACAAAAGAACGATATCCCAGGATATTGTCAGGAGTCTGGGCTTCAAACCCGCAGACAACCGAAATACCTCCTGCCATGAATTCGCCAAAATAATCTCCCACAGATCCCAGCACCCACAATTCAGGCGGATCAAAGCGCGGATTATGTTTCGTCATGGTCATGCCCCTTGCGCCGATACTACCGCCCACATAAACCTTTCCCTGGGCCATACCATTTGCCACGCCGTTTGAGGCATTTCCATGAACAACGATTTGCGCGCCGGCATTCAGCCAACCGACATCATCCGAAGCAGGCCCCATTATTTCTATGCATGTGTTAGGAAATCCAATGGAGCCAACACGCTGACCACTATACCCATCTATTTTTATATGAACGCTCTCATCACCGGCATTCCAGAGCCGTCCGCCTATTCCATGCTGTCCAAAGGCCTTTATATTAATAAATCTTTGTCCCTGATTAACAGCATCCTGAATCTGTTCTTCCAAAGCACGTGAATCAAGACGATATCTGTTCTTTTTGCCGGAAATTATGTATTGTTCTTTATCCATCTCTTAATCCTCTTGAATTTAGGAATTCAGGAATTGGGAAATTCAGGAATTGAAGGTATCCTATTGATTTCAATCCCTTAATCCCCTAATCCATCAATCCATCAATCCCCTAATCCTTAATCCTTCTAAACTACATATTTTATACTAAGTCGCTCGGCCGCACTCTTATCATTTATCCCCAGAGCATCAGACATGCCGATAGGTAAAGATGTTGATCTTCCCAGAGGCGCGACAATTTTCTTTAACTCAATATCAAAGCTGATAAAAACGTCCACAATCCGTTGCGCTACCTGTTCAGGATCTAGCCGCCTGTAGAGACGGGGATCCTGGGAAGTAATTCCTTTTGGACACAGGCCGATATTGCAGATATTGCACCTGTCTGATTCAGACCCCAAACATCCCGCTGCCGCCTCCATAATATACTTGCCAACCTGGACCCCGCTTGCCCCTAACATGATCAGAGCCGCGGCGTTAGCCGCCAGATTGCCGGTTTTTCCAACTCCCCCTCCTGCAAATAAAGGAATTTCATTCTGCATGCCAACTTTGACAAGGTTAAGATAACAGTCGCGAATATTGCTCGCAACAGGATGACCCATATGATTCATTGATACGTTATAAGCAGCGCCTGTTCCGCCGTCTTCACCGTCAATAACAAGACCTGCGGCATAAGGATTTCTGGTCAGGTTGTTCAGAACAGCAAGCGCTGTTGAAGTGCCGGAAATCTTGGGATATACAGGAACCCTGAACCCCCATGCCATGGACATGGACTGTATCATCTTGGCCACAGATTCTTCTATAGAATATTGTGTCTGATGTGTCGGAGGACTTGGAAGGCTGATCCCGGAAGGAACGCCTCTAATGGCCGCAATCAAACTGTTAACTTTGTGCCACATCAGAAGCCCGCCATCTCCAGGCTTTGCTCCCTGACCATATTTTATTTCAATAGCGCATGGATCCACCTTCATTTCAGGGATGCTGCGAATAATCTCATCCCAGCCAAAATAGCCGCTTGCAATCTGGAGTATTACATACTTTAAAAACCTGCTGCGAAGCAATCTCGGAGGACAACCCCCTTCTCCGGTACTTATACGAACAGGCATCCCCAATTCTTCATTTAGATATGCCACACCCATCTGAAGACCTTCCCACATATTGGGGGATAATGCGCCAAAAGACATTCCGCCTATGACTAACGGATATATCTCCCTGACAGGTGGAATCCAGCCATTTTTCTCAATAAACTTAAGGTTTTCTTCAGGTGATAAAACCCTTCCTAAAAGAGTGCGAAGTTCAAACTCATGGCGTCCTGCATCAAGCGCAGGGTCGGTCAACATCGAAATCCTTATGAACTTGATTTGATCTAAAAGTGAGCCGGGAACATTCCGTCTTCCCCCGCGTGTGCGAGGCCGCCCTCCTTTATTAATATGAAACCTAAGCTTGTCGGCCTCATCACTTCTTGCCGGTATAATTGCATCATTGGGACAAACCAGACTGCACATTGCACATCCTACACAACTGTATGCAGGATCTGTCTTCTGACGTATTCCATAAAATATACTGTGATTACTGGATTGCTTTGCCCCCGGTTCAAGAGAAGTCTGAACTATTCTCTTACGAAACACCCCTAATTCAATAGCGTTGACAGGACATATTGCAGTGCATTTCCCACAGAGAGTGCATTTATCTTTGTTCCACAAAATCTGCCATGGCAAATCTTTTACGCTTAATGTAGATGGGGTAATTGCTGCGTTTGACAACATATTGCAACCTCCTTACGATCAGGACCGACTATTGCTGTATCAAGATGCATGGGTTGAAAATCTTTACTCTTATCACGATCAGGTATAGCTGCATCAAGACCGCATATTTCAGAAGAAAAGCAAAACAGCCCTTCCCTTCCCCCTATCACTCCAGGCCTTAGTTTCTTACGGTCCTGGATCATAAAAAGAGAATGATCCGGCAAACACCCTATCACACAATTTGGCCCGTCAGTAATCAATTTTCTGCAAGAATGTTTCAGTTGCTTCAAAAACTGATAGTCCGGATGGTTTTTAAGCTCTTCATCCTGAAGCGGAGTTATTACATGCTTGTAAACCTCTATACTGAGTCCAAGCTGTGATACCGTATAATGCAGAATATGTGTGAATACTTCTGAGTCTGACTGGTATCCTGTGTATCCTTGAAATCCACGTGACATCAGATACTCCCTGATCGGAATAAAGGCGGTATTCTCTCCGTTTGTCATGGTGGAAAATCCCTGGATAAAAAAAGGATGACACGCATAAAGATTTATTTCATAATTGGTATTTTGTCTTCCCTGCGCCATGATGACCCGTGCGCCAAGATCCATCCGGTTAATATTCAAATGCTCGGCCAGTTCAAGAGGCTCTCCTATTTCTTTGATCATGATTGTATCCGGCCAAAAAGAAAACACGATCATATCCCTTTTTTCTTCTCCCATCCTTTGAAGCTCAAGACGTAGAATCAGTAATCTGCTGCATAACTCACTATTGCTCAGATTTTTCCACTCTTCCGGATATTCATATGCTCGCACAAGATATACATCACGTCTTGGCACACCAGGCGGTGGAGTTTTGGGCGGTTTAATTGACAGCCTGTATTTAGTCATAAATCCGACATCCATCATGAACCTGTCCAGACGTTTTAATCCTTTTTCGCTGAAAATTCCTGACAAAATAGGCGCATCTTTCATATTTTCAAAAGGACCTGCCAGATCACGCAATAAAAGCCCCACGCCGGAACCATCATGTCCTTCCCGCATAACATCCAGCGCCCTTAAAGCTATCATTGGAGACAGGGGTTCTTCACTGGTCAGCGCAATTAATCGGCACATATTCTTTCTCCTTATCTAAAACTGACGAACTCGTAAAAAGTCGGAAAGTACCGTTTCCAGTCATTCCGGCGAAAACCGGGCACGTAGTGAAGTGTCTAGTGCTATCCAGTCTTTTAAAGCAGTTGCAGAGCATCTGAACTCCGGTTTTCACCGGAGTGACGACTTTTTACAGCGAAATCATTTGCTTATATTTTGTAAACAGCAACCTGTGCAATATACATTATAATCAGGTGCAAAGGAGATATAACGTATTTAATTTAACGATGTATTAAGCATCAATCTTATACTGATTGATTGGCGCCGTTGTAAAAACCACAGGCAGTATATTTCGGTTTAAAATTTATTTTTAGCCCTTGCCGTCTGACGCTTTGGCTAAATTGAAGGGTGCGAAACTTGAGTATATAAGAACATCATCGATATTGGCGATAGTCAATACCGCATTTTTTTAATTTGTAAGCGATTTTTCTTACAGTTGTTTCGAGTGTTTTTGCTGCCAGAGTAATATTTCCCCGTGAATTTTTCAGAGAATCAATTATCATATCCCTTTCCAGATTTTCCACTGCATCCTCCATGCAAAGTGCAGGCAAAGTGTCCGATTCTATACCTGTCTGCAGCGTGGGAGGAAGATGGTGGCTATGAATTACACCCTCTTCACACAAGAGAACCGCGCGCTCTATACAATTTTCCAGTTCTCTGACATTTCCGGGCCAGTGGTAATCTATAAGCATGTCTATGGCAGGTGTTGAAAACCGCCGGATATCCTTGCTGTTTTCCTTTGTATATTTTTCAAGAAAATGATCGGCCAAAAGTAAAACATCGGTCTTGCGTTCTCTCAGCGGAGGCAAATATATCGGGAAAACATTCAAACGATAATACAGATCACTCCTGAAGGTTTCCTCCTCTACTCCCTGTTCCAGATTTTTATTTGTGGCGGCGATTATTCGAACATCAGCCTTAATGGTCCTGAGCCCTCCTACACGTTCAAACTCCTTTTCCTGCAAAACGCGAAGGAGTTTTGTCTGAACGTCAAGACCAACGGAACCGATTTCATCAAGAAATATCGTTCCCTTATTGGCCATCTCAAATTTTCCCGGTTTTTGCTTTATGGCGCCGGTAAACGCACCCTTTTCATGCCCAAACAGTTCGCTTTCTATGAGTTCTGAAGGAAGCGCCGCGCAATTTACTTTAACAAAAGGTTTCTTTGCTCTCAAGCTGTTATAATGTATCGAGTTTGCCACCAGCTCTTTGCCTGTTCCGCTCTCTCCGCGAATAAGCGCTGTGGCATTGCTTCTCGAAACCTGGGATATCATCTGAAAGACTTCCCGCATCTTGTTGCTGTTCCCTATGATGCCGGTAATACTATATTTATTTCCCAGTTCGTTTCTAAGCCTCTGGTTTTCCTCTCTTAACCGCTCTTTTTCAAGGCGGATTGTTTCTATATTGATAACATGCCTTGCGACCATGGTCGCAACAACAGACATGAGCTCTTTCCCTTGCTTTAAAGAATAAGATTCGTCAAAGGGTTTATCAACACTGATTGCTCCAATCACCTTTCTTCCCTTCATTACCGGCACACATATAAAGGAAAATTCCCTATTCTTTCTGTTTTTTCTGGAGTCCGTGCGATTAAGAAACATAGGTTCCTCACCAATTTTCGGAATCGCAACCGCCCTGCCGGTCTGAATTACTCTGCCGGTAATTCCCTCGCCCAGTTTGTATTTTACTCTTTTAATAGCACTCTTGGAAAGATCGTGCGCTACCTCTATAAAAATTTCATTGCGCAGCGGATGTAATATAGTGATTGTGCCGCGCACCATCTCCATTGAACTGGATAGAATATCCAAAACATCATACAGGCTCTTTCTAAGATCAAGATGCTTGTTTAAAGCCTTGCTGATTTCATAAAGCAGGGTAACTTCTTCTATACGTTTCATACTAACCCGAATATTTTGTATTGGTGAAAAAGGCATCGCTTTGTGCCGATGCACGGTTATAGGTCTGAATTTGTATTTTGTTAATATCCATATTGATAACCGGTGTCAAATTATTAAAACATCAATTCTCGGTGAAAGCAGTTGGAG
This sequence comes from Deltaproteobacteria bacterium, assembly GCA_019314185.1. Next base: position 6,198 of record JAFCZU010000008.1, read on the forward strand.
ACCCAATATCTTCTGACATATGGGTGTAAAAACTTTAAACAGTATAGTGCTCATGGAAGATGCAGATAAGATCACAATGTCTCTGGAAAAACTCATAGGTTAATCCGGTACTTTTTTACCCGAAGTCCCACAATTCTACCAGAACTTATTGAGAACTTACCTTTAGATTTTTAGATAATGATTTTGGGTACGTTATCGGTCGTTATCTAAAAACCTATTTGGTATAGTCAAAGAGGAGGAGCCCTCCCTTAGGATTGCATTTTTTCTTGTTGACAACAGGAACGTCTTGTCACATATTGAATTTTAATTCATATAATGACAAATAATTCATCACCGATGGGGATTTAAAATGAAAACAGGCAAAGCTTCAAGAAAGGAACGAGAATATTTACGCCACCGTCAGGAAATTCTTCGGACTGCTTTAGAACTTTTTTCACAACGTGGTTTTCACAATGTCTCAATGCATGAAATAGCAACGGCCTCCGAATTTGCCGTTGGTACGCTTTATAAGTTTTTTTCAAATAAAGAAGCCCTTTACAGAGCCCTTATTATAGATTCGTCGCAAGTGTTTCATTCGTCATTGATGGCATCGCTCACAACATCCGGGAACGAACTGGAAAAAATCAGGTCTTGTGTAGAAGCCAAGATAAAAGTTTTTATGGAAAATTTAGATTATGTCCGTCTTTATCTGGCTGAAACACGTGGGGCTAGTTTTAATATCAAGGCTGGTCTTGATGCCGACATAAAGTTGATGCTTGAAGAGTTTCTTGAAAAACTGGCAAGTGACTTTGAAAGCGGAATTAAAAAGGGACTTTTCAAAGCATTCGATCCCTACCTTCTTGCGGTTGCCCTTGACGGTATCTCAAACGCCTTTTTGTTTGTGCACCTCGATCACCCTGACAAAAAGGCATTTGATGCAAACTTGATCTTAAATATATTTTTTCAGCAGCTTTATAAAAAGGGAGAAATAGAAAAATGCAACACAAAGCCGGTTTGAATTATCCCTAATTTATGTTCTATAAAAGCTTAATAAATTCGTAAAAAGTCTTTTATGAACGACTTTGAGCATTTTAGATGAACTTCTCAATTGCGCCTAAAATGGTCATGAAATGAACAAAATGAACTTTTAACGAAGCTATCAAGCTTAATCCACTCATTATTATCAACACCTGGAGGATTTTCGATGCAACTTGGTGAAATAGTTTACAAGTCATTTAAATGGAATGTGGCGCTGGCGGCTCTGCTGGTTGTTCTTTTGCTGGCTGGTTGCGACCGCCAGCAGCAAGCTCAGCCATCGCGCCCTGTTCCGGTAGTATCCACGGTGAGAGTGCAAACCCAAAAGATCATGCTGACCACCAAATTACCGGGACGCACATTCGCCTTTCGTGTCGCGGAGATCAGGCCCCAGGTCAGCGGCCTGATACAAAAACGTTTGTTTACGGAAGGTTCCGATGTCAAGGTCGATCAGATGCTCTACCAGATCGATCCCGCTCCTTTTCAGGCGGCGTTAGACAACGCAATGGTCGCTCTGAAACGATCTGAAGCGAATTTACCTGCGATTCGTTTGCGGGTCGAGCGTTTTCGTAATGTGCTGGCCGACCATGCTGTTAGCCAGCAGGACTACGATGACGCGGCTGCCGCCCTGACCCAGGTCGAAGCCGATATCCAGTATTGGAAAGCAACCGTGGAGACGGCCCGCATCAACCTGGGATACACCAAAGTTACGGCCCCCTATCTCCGGCCGCATCGGTAAATCCAACATGACCGATGGCGCCATTGTCACGGCCTATCAACCCATGGCCCTGGCAACCATCCAACAATTAGATCCTATTTACGTGGACGTGCCGCAATCCACCACCAAACTCCTGCGTCTGAAGCGCCGCATAGAGGATAACCGTCTCAACCAGCACGAAAAGAACCAGAACAAGGTCAAACTCATCCTGGAAGACGACACAGCATATCCACAGGAAGGAACGTTGCAGTTTAGCGATGTCACGGTGGACCCGACAACAGGATCAATAATTTTGCGGGTTGTCTTTCCAAATCCAAAAGGCGTTCTCCTGCCGGTGAAAAGGCCATCCTTGTCCCTCAGCAGGGTGTGTCCCGCGATCACAAGGGGAATCCCGTCGCGCTGATCGTGGATGCTGAAAACAAGGTCGGGCAACGGATGCTCATCCTTGACCGTGCCATCAACGACAAATGGCTCGTTTCGGCAGGCCTTGCTCCCGGCGATCGGGTGATTGTCGAGGGTATGCAAAGGGTGCGGCCCGGTGCAACCGTGAAGGTTGTCCCTTTTAATGAGAGTAAAACCAGGCGCGGGCCTGAGGCCGGACCTGACGCTCGGCCGCAAAAGCGAACGGATGGAGGTGCCTGATGTTATCAAAATTTTTTCTGGACCGTCCGGTCTTTGCCTGGATCATAGCCATCGTCATGATGGCTGTTGCCTGGATCATAGCCATCGTCATGATGGCTGCCGGCGCCAATGCGCTGGATACAGCCGATGCCGTCAAGCAGAAACTAAAAGAGATGAGCCGGTATTTTCCTCCCGGCATGAAAGTAATTTATCCCTACGACACCACTCCTTTTACTGAGGTGGCCATTGACGAAGTAGTCAAGACCCTGTTCGAGGCAGTGCTGCTGGTCTTTGTGATCATGTATCTCTTCATGGGGACATTCCGGGCCACCCTGATTCCGACCATCGCGGTGCCAGTGGTGCTGCTGGGGACCTTTGCGATCCTGGGTCTGCTCGGCATCTCCATCAACATGCTGACCATGTTTGCCATGGTGCTGGCCATCGGCCTCCTGGTGGACGACGCCATCGTGGTGGTGGAAAACGTGGAACGGATCATGAGCGAAGAGGGACTCCCGGCCAAGGAGGCTACGGCCAAGTCTATGGACCAGATCACCAGCGCCCTGATCGGCATCGGCTTGGTGCTCGCGGCAGTCTTCGGACCAATGGCGTTCTTTCCTGGTTCCACCGGGGTTATCTATCGACAGTTTTCCTTGACCATCGCCGCCTCCATGCTGCTTTCGGTTCTCGTAGCCTTGATCCTCACCCCTGTCCTCTGCGCATCGCTCCTGAAACCGGTAGCGGCAAGGCATAAACCGGCAGACAATGCGGTTTTTTTCTGCGCCCCTTTTTCAGATGGTTTGACCGCTTCTTTTTTCGCGCCAGAGACCTGTATGTCAAGCTGGTTGGACACGTTCTTGCCAAAAAGCTGCGCTATCTGTTCCTGTTTCTGCTGATTGTGGGCGCCATGGGATATTTGTTTCAGCGCATGCCCACCTCTTATCTTCCGGACGAGGACCAGGGGATACTGCTGATCCAGACCATGCTTCCGTCGGGTTCAACGCTGGAACAGACTGAGAAAGTTATGGATAAGGTCAGGAACCATTTTCTGAAGAATGAAAAGGAGGGGGTGGATTCCTTCATGTCGGTTTCAGGTGTGAGTTTTGGCGGCCAGGGGCAGAACGTGGCTTTGGGATTTGTCAAACTCAAGGACTGGAAACTGCGTAAGCGGCCGGATCTGAAGGTCGGAGCTATCGCCGGCCGGGCAATGGGAGCTTTTTCACAGATAAAAGGCGCCATGGTGTTCGCCTTTCCGCCGCCTCCGGTCATCGAATTAGGCAATGCCACCGGGTTTGATTTTCAGTTGCAGGACCGTGGCGGACTGGGCCACGAAAAACTGATGGCTGCCCGCAACCAGCTTCTCGGCATGGCGGCGCAAGATCCCCGATTGATCAGGGTCCGGCCCAACGGCATGGAAAATGTGCCCGAATACCGGGTTGACGTGGATTTGGAAAAAGCCGGCGCCATGAAGGTTCCTATCAGCTCCATCCACAACACCATTGTGGCGGACACATTCAATTTCTCAACAGCCTTCCCTTGTACCATTGTCTGGTGAAAAACCAGGTGGTGCTCAATATCGATCTGTTCAAAGACAGCCCCAAAGCTCTGTGTCATCGGCTGTTGACCGATGAACTCGATATCAGCCCTGTTCCGGCAATTGAATACGCCAGACATGCCGACGAACTGCTTCTCTTGCCGGATCTGACTATTAGCTCCGACGGCAAGGTAATAAGCATCTTGTTGATCAGCAAAGTCCCAATTGAACAATTGAACGAAAAAACCGTCGCCCTGACCAATACATCAGCCACTTCCCAGGTACTCACCCAAATCATCCTCGAAGAAAAATATGGACTGCGCCCCACCTATTTTGAATGCCCGCCGGATCTGGGCCAAATGTTCCGTGAGGCCCAAGCGGCTTTGCTGATCGGAGATGACGCCCTGCGGATACTCCAAACACCGTCCAGCGGCTATCACATATACGATCTTGGCGAAGAATGATCCTCCCTCACCGGAGCAAAAATGGTCTATGCCGTCTGGTGCGTTCGCAGGGACTATGCCGTCAGACATCTGGAAAACGTCCGCAAAGTCACCCGCGCTTTTCAGTGCTCCATGGAGATGAGCAAAAAACATATTGACCACATAGCAGAAGAAGCGGCTCGCTGGGATATCTTTTCAAAGAGTTTTTTAAAAAATTATTTCACTGGCTTGAAATTTGAATTCGGCCCTGAATATCAACAGGGTCTTATTACCTATCTGAAAAAAGCCAGAAAGCTGGGCGCCATTGATGGTGTTCCGAAGCTTTTGTTTTTTTTATAAATTATAAAGAGGTAAGCATGACTGAAAATAAGATGAAAAATCGCATTGTAGAAGAATTGAAGAAAGCCAAAGAAAGAGGCTGGCCAGATTACCATGGAAAAGGTGAGTGAAATGGTAAAGGTTGTTGCCACGTAAACATTCAGGGTAAAGAATCCTGGCCCAAAGAACCATGTTTTTCAGGACAAAATAAACGACCTTGACAGTTCACTATATGGTAAAAGATGTTTTGAGATTACATTTTAAAAGTAAAGCTGGACTTTTCACACAGTGATTATTATGTATAATATACTCAAGTTTCGCACCCTTGATTTCTATCAATATCAAGACGGTAAGGGTTGAAAATAACATTTTTACAGCGAAATCATTTACTTATATTTTGTAAACAGCAACCTGTGCAACACACAGGCAGTATATTTCGCCTTAAAATTTATTTTTAACCCTTGCCGTCTAACGCTTTGGCTAAATTAAAGAGCTCGAAACTTGAGTAATATATATATCAAGATTGAATTGTCAAAAAAGGAGCTATTAACATGAAGAAAATTGAAACTATCATCAAACCTTTTAAACTGGATGATGTTAAAGAAGCATTGAATGAAGTCGGCATCCAGGGAATGACTATTTCAGAAGTAAAGGGATACGGACGGCAGAGAGGGCATAAGGAGGTTTATCGCGGAGCCGAATATGTTGTTGACTTCATCCCTAAAATCAAGATTGAAATAGTTGTTGAAACCAATATGGCTAATAAGGTAGTTGAAACAATAAAGAAGGCTGCACATACCGGTAAAATAGGAGATGGAAAAATTTTTGTGCTCCCCATGGAAGAAGCTATAAGAGTGCGCACAGGAGAAAGAGGGAAAGACGCGATATAGTCGAGTAGTTAAAACGACTTAACATTTTCTATAAACTGTTGTTTCACAAACTGCTTAACATATTAAACTATGCCTGAAACACATAATAAATATATAAAAGCTCTAATGGATATAAGCAGCGCCATTACTTCGGATCTTTATCTTGAAGATATTCTCAAACTGATTGTGATGGTAACAGCGAGGGTTACCGGTGTTAAAATCTGTTCTTTGTGGCTGATAGATGAAAGTGTAAGCCCAAAAATGATCCGGTTGAAAGCTTCGCAAACCATTGATCCAAATTATGTTAAGGACAGACTGTTAAATATGAATGAAGGCGTGGTCGGTTTTGTGGCTACCAGTAAATGCCCGCTTATCGTCAGGAATGTTCTTAAAGAACCAAGGTTCAAAGAAAAAAATATGGCTAGAAAGCTTGGGTTGGTATCAATGATCAGCGTACCACTTCAGGTGCAGAGCGAAAAAGTAATCGGAGTACTCAACTGTTTCACAGCTCGTCCTCATGCTTTTTCCAAAACAGATGTGAACATGATAACAGCGGTGGCCAACCAGGCGGCTGTAGCGATAATTAATACCGAGCTAATGGTAAAGACCAGGATAATCCAGGAAGAACTGGAAACCCGAAAGCTGGTGGGGCGAGCCAAGGAGATTCTCATGCAGTGCCGCAATAAAACCGGAATACAGGCGTATCGATGGATGCAAAAACGAAGCATGGATACCCGTAAATCCATGCGCGAGGTAGCCGAGGCAATACTACTTTCTGAAGAATTTGAATAGCATCTATATCCGCAGGACGCAACAAGGCAAGAAAGATTCACCACAGAAATCACAGATCGCACATTCCCATTTTTCCACTCGTTTTCAGGCTCAAGCTATGACTTGGAATACATTCCACCCTTGGAATGCGTTCCCATACCTAATCCTCCTTTTTTCTATATCTTAAGAAAACCACTTGACAAAATATATTAAGTTAAACTAAATGTAATGTCGTTATTGAGTGTATAACTAAAAAGAAGCTTCGCACAAAGGTGTGCGAAGCTTCTTTTTGGTGTAAAAGACAAAGGCGTCTTTGCTCCATATTTTTTGTTGGGGTAATGCGCCTTTTTTTATTTTAAATCTTTAATTATAATTCAGGAGGAATGGTTACAATGAATCTGAACAGACCTAATTCAAATGAAGCCTTGCAAACCAAAAATCGTTCGCGCAGCGTTGCCCCGCAATCCGGCATCTGCACGAGGTGTGTGGATGGATGTAAGGGCAATTGCGATCTTTTTAACTCTACATTCAGAGGAAGGGATTTGCTTTATCCAATGCCCTTTGGCAGTATCACAGCCGGTGCTGACAAAGACTACCCTGTTGACTACTCGCACCTAAATATTATGGGCTATGCCATGGGCGCCGAAGGTATAACAGCCGATCCTGACCACGCTACCTTTCCTGCGGTAAATACTGAAACTTCGTTTGGCGCTAAAGATAAGGTAAAAATGAAAATTCCTATGTTTACCGGGGCATTAGGAAGTACGGAGATTGCTCGTAAGAACTGGGATCACTTTGCAATCGGCGCTGCGATCACTGGAATCAGCATGGTTTGTGGTGAAAATGTTTGTGGCATTGATCCAGAGTTGAAGTTCGACAAGCATGGAAAAGTAAAAGAATCTCCGGAGATGAAACGTCGGATAGAGTCGTATCGCAAATATCAGGAAGGATATGGCGATATTCTGGTTCAGATGAATGTAGAAGACGCGCGCCTTGGTGTGGCTGAGTATGTTATTGACAAGCTGGGTGTTGAAACTGTTGAGTTAAAATGGGGCCAGGGCGCAAAATGTATTGGTGGAGAAATAAAGGTCGGTTCTTTAGATCGTGCGCTTGAATTAAAAAAACGCGGCTACATTGTTACTCCTGATCCTGAAAACAAGGCAGTCCAGGCAAGTTTTAAAGCCGGCGCCATCAAAGAATTTGAGCGTCATTCACGTTTAGGATTTATTGATAAAGAAAGTTTTATTGCAACAGTAGAAAGACTTCGCAGTCTTGGCGCCAAACGCGTAACCCTGAAAACAGGCGCTTATCCGATGCGTGAGCTTGCCATGGCTATCCGCTGGTCTTCCGATGCCAGAATCGACCTGCTGACCATTGACGGAGCCGGAGGTGGAACAGGCATGAGCCCTTGGCGTATGATGACGGAATGGGGTGTGCCTTCCATATACCTTCATTCTATGGCATACAACTTGTGCCGGAGACTGGCTGAGAAAGGCGCTTGGGTGCCGGATATTGCGTTTGCTGGCGGGTTTTCTTCAGAGGATCATATTTTTAAAGCCCTTTCTTTGGGAGCTCCTTATTGCAAGGCTGTTTGTATGGGCCGCGCCCTGATGATTCCCGGTATGGTCGGCAAGAATATCGGCCGCTGGCTCAATGGTGAAGATGGCGGACTTCCGGTTACTGTTTCTAAATTCGGAAGTACAAAACAAGAAATTTTTGTCTGTTATGAGGAATTGAAGAAAAAATATGGGAAAGAGGTTGACAGCTTCCCTCTCGGAGCTATAGGCATATACTCTGCCGGAGAGAAACTTCGTGTCGGCCTGCAGCAACTGATGGCGGGAGCCAGAAAATGGAAAGTCGATCTTATGTCAAGAAAAGATATATTCTCTCTGACCGAAGAAGCTGCCGATGTAACCGGTATTCCTTATGTCATGGAAGCTTATAAAGAAGAAGCCATGAAAATTATTGATGAATAATTTAGTCGAGTGGAAAATTGGTCGAGTGGTCGAATAGTTGACCACTCGATCATCGGAATACTCTTACTCGACGGTCTCGTAAAAAGTCTTTTGTGAACAGCTTTTGAGCATTTTTGGGGAAAAAGCAATTGAGATGTTCATCATCAAGAAATGCAAGCTGTTTGAGGTCCTTAGGCCGAGTTCTTGCATTTTAGATAAACATCTCAATTGCGCCCAAAATGGTCATGAAGTGAACAAAATCGACTTTTTACGAATTCATTTTACTTGATTTTCAACCAGATCAGCCTGGCTATATCCGGTCCGGGATTTTTCCATTGAGATGGCATTTCTGAAGTCAGGTAGATCACATCTCCGGCATGTCCCATGTAAACGACCTTTCCTAATTTCAGCTCCAACTTGCCTGACAACATGTACCCGATCTCCTCACCCTTATGAATAAAGAAATGGGATTTGATGCTCTTTCCTGGTGGAATCTCAATAAGATACGGTTCGGCCTTTGAATTAAAATCTACAGGGGTAAGGAGTTTTGCACTAATACTCTCCTTTGGCAGATCCGGAAATTTTACATTCACTGATTCCCTTGATGGAAAAATCACCCGATCTTTAACATCTGCCAACTCTTGAAAAAAAGAACTGACTTCAACAAAAAGAACTTCCGCTATCTTTAGAAGCGCCGGCAGAGAAGGATATATTAAGTTGCTCTCCATTTGAGATATGCTGCTCGGAGTTACTCCTATGAGTTTTGCGAGTTCTGTCTGGGACAAACCTTGTTTGGTGCGAAGTTCCTTCAAATGATTCCCCAGATTAATCTGGCTGGTGGTGCGTTTTTCAGAATCGAAGGTTATGTTAAGATCCTTGCTCCAGTAATTATAAGGCTTGTTGAAGGTTTCTATATTACGCTTTTCAGCTTTCAGAATTGTTAAAGATGTCTTACCTCTTGCAACAGAAAGGTCTATGGCGACCTGGGCAATTTGATTGATCTTGGCTTTGAGACGGCGAGAATGAGCTCCTTTTTCAATAATCCAGTAGGCGATTGTATTCAGTTCATACAGCCTGGGGCATGAATGGGAATAAAATTTTACGATATGCTCTTCTCCGCCCCATAGCTCCTGCATACCGGTAAGACTCTCAAAGACAAATCGAACATCGCCCTTCATGGTCCCATGTATTCCATAAAAAGCGCCGGTTACCTGATCTACCTTGCGAGGTTCATTTACTTTGATAATTCGACACGGCCATTTGGAACTTCCTTTTTCATAAAATTTTAGAAAGATATCAGCCCCTTCTCCCTTACCATAAGTAAAGCAGTCCAGAATGATTAAGTTCTGATTCTCAGCCAATGATCCCAGCTTTTCCAAAAGATTTTTTGGCGAACGATCGAAGCTGACGTAAATAAGAGGCTTGTTCTGCGTCTGTGACGCCTGTATAAAGTTTAAGCAAAATACATAGGCCAGACTGCCTGTATCATCATACCAGACTACGTTATCTCCGATATAAAGCCCGCCGAGCAGAATATCGAGATGATTCACCCCTGAAGTCACCCTGAGTTTATTTGAAGTCATTAAATTCTCACTTTATCATATTATTACGATGCGTTGATAATGTTTGACGTTAAAAAAAAACATGGATTGTGTCAAGTGTCATGAATTGAGTAAGCGTTCCGGATAAAAAATTCAATCCTGGCAAATCGATTTAATTGGTTTTGTTCCGGCCATAGTTTATATGAAAGTCTTTTTCACTACAGATCACAGAGCGCGCAGAAAAAAAATAAAAATTTCTGTATTCTCTGTGATCTCTGTGGTGAATCCTTCATGCTTCGTTGTGACCACAAGTCATGATGATTAGTTAAAATTAAAATAATGATATAATAATTAGTAGCAGTTAACTATCTTTTTTTTTTACATTTTTTCTTGACAGCCTATACAATTATCCTTAAATTATCAAACAATAATTTGAGATAATATCGTACAAAGAAGTTCGATAATCATAAAATAAAGACAAAGACGTCTGTATTCCTTTTAGATAGAAATAGAGACGTTTTTTATTTTTTTAATGGTCTTTAATGAAAAAAAAATCACTGAAAATTATCGGTTTTTGTTGCATGAATGCTTTTGGCGGAGAGAAAAATTTTTCCGGCAGCAGTAGAGTTGCATTCGATCCAAATGTCAAAATTGTTACACTTCCGTGTAGCAGTAAGGTGGAGATACTTGGAATTCTCAAGGCATTTGAATCCGGTGCTGATGGTGTGTTTGTCCTCGGTTGTCCTGAAGGAGAATGCCGGCTTCTTAACGGAAATCATAGAGCACAAAATATAGTCAACTATGTAAAGGCCATGCTGGATGAAATAGGAATTGAGAGTTGCCGCCTGGAGATGTTTCAACTTGGAACTTCTGAATTTCAAAGTCTTGATCAGGTTACTCAGGCTATGATTTCAAGAATTGAGTCATTATAAATGCCGAAAAAATACAACATTCAAACAAAAGCAGCAGCGCCGAGGTTTTCTCGTATCGGAAAAAGCACCATTCTTGACTGGGAAGCAGGATGTTTGCGCTGTTTCAAGTGTGTCAAGCGCAAATGTATATATGGCGCTTATAATGAGAGAACGTTTGACATTAAACAACTAACCGATACAATTGATAATATCTGCAAAAATTGCCTTGTATGTGTCCAATCCTGTCCAGGCCAAATAATCAGCAAGGTTCTAAACCCGGAATACAATGCTATGGGTGATTCTTACTGGACTCCTGATATTATTTCAAGACAGTGGGATCAGGCTGAAACAGGGAATATACCTGTGTCCGGCGCAGGTTATCCCGGCCCATTTTCCGGTCCTGGGTTCGATAACATGTGGACCGACATGTCTGAAATTGTCCGCCCCACACGAGACGGAATTCACGGCCGGGAATATATTAACACATCGGTAAGCCTTGGCAGGAAGCTCTCCGTCCTTACATTTGATAATAATGGAAAACCGCTGCTCGATGCTCCGAAGAATATAGAAATTCCAATTCCAATGATATTCGGACAGCTTCCATTCGGGAGCCTGAGCAAAGATGTATATATTGCCATGGCATGGGCTGCCATGGAACTAAATACACTGATCGAGATACCTGCGGATTCCTGGGATACGTATTTGGAACCTTACGCAAGTCATATTATACCGGTATTGTCCGCGGAACAGATAGAAACATGCAAACATCTGATTGAGCCAGCACAGATTGTTGAAATCCAGGACTCCGGTAAAAACAAGAATATCATTAAAACACTGAAGAAAAAACAGAGCAATAGATTGGTAATGATAAAGATTGCTCTTAATGAAAACAGTTGCAAACGCGCTGAAGCCCTCACAAAGGCCGGAGCCGACATTATACATTTTTATGCCGACCGGAATGGAAATACATATGGCAAAAAGAAGACCAGTTTTATTAAAGATATGGTGCGAGATGTACATAACCATCTGGTAAACGCGGGAATTAGAGACAGTGTCTCTATTATCAGCAGCGGCGGTATCGCTATGGCTGAACATGTGGCAAAGTCAATCATATGCGGAGCAGATGCTGTAGCAGTAGATATTCCCCTTCTTCTGGCTTTTGAATGCCGTATGTGCTTGCAATGTAAAAAAGGCCTTGCCTGTCCGGTTGAAATCGAAAATATCCATCCAGAGTGGGGCAAAACCCGAATTATGAATCTTATGGCTGCCTGGAGAAATCAAACAATAGAAGTGCTTGGCGCTATGGGTATTCGTGAGGTCAAACGGCTTAGAGGGGAAATAGGACGAGCCATGTTTTTCAAGGATCTTGAAGCACAAACCTTTGGCAAGCTTTTTGGCGCCAGGATTGAGACAAAAAAAATTGAGAGGTGAATGGTTGAATAGCGCAAATGAGCTTTCACCTTTGAACTTTGAACATTAAGCTTTTCAATTTGCATGAATTGAGGATTCAGAAACTAAATGAGCGGTCAGACCAATAATACTTCAACACTTCCGGAGATCAGAAGAACGCCGGACCGGTTCAGAAATGCTATAGGCAAATACAGGCTCCTCAGGAGCAATGCATGTGTAGCATGCGGAAAATGCGCTGAGATTTGCCCCTATGGTGTGCACGTAAAACGAAATAATAAAATGGCTGTGCCGAAGAGTTATCTTTGTATCGGACCCGAGTGTAATAAATGCGTAGAAGGCTGCCCGGAAAACGCTCTCATACTAAAAAAGAATCCTCTGACTGATGTAATAGGAGATCGGAGATGGACGCCGGATCTTTTGATCAGCACCTGGTATATGGCTGAAACAGGCAAAGTTCCTCCCGGAAATATTGAATATAAGATCGGAGACTCAGGAGGCGGTTTTGACAAAATTCGTTTTCACTATACCGGAAAGCAGGCTCCGGAATTGGATGCAAGCAAATTTTCTACAAGTATTCGTCTTAATAAGAGGAACGACAACAGGGCTGATCTGGGAATAGATATTCCTGTTTACGGCGGCGGCATGTCTTACGGTTCAATCAACTTAAAGACGATGGTCGCAAGGGCAAGAGCCTGGAAAGCCTGGAATTCCTTTACTTGCACAGGAGAAGGAGGATATCCTGAAGAACTCTATCCCTACGATAATCATGTCATAACACAGGTGGCAACGGGGCTTTTCGGCGTACGGGAAGAAACAATTCAGCGTGTTAAAATAGTTGAATTCAAGTATGCTCAGGGCGCCAAGCCAGGACTTGGCGGACATCTGCTTGGAGCCAAAGTAACCCCGGAAGTAGCAAGGATGAGAGAAGCAGTTCCAGGGGCATCTCTGTTCTCTCCCTTCCCTTTTCACAGCGTGTATTCAGTGGAAGATCATAAAAAACATATTGACTGGATCAAGGAAATAAACCCTGACACATTGGTTTCCGTGAAGGTTTCAACGCCTACTGATGTAGATATGGTAGCTGTGGGAAGTTACCATGCAGGCGCTCATATCATACATCTTGACGGAAGTTATGGCGGCACCGGCGCTGCTCCTGAAATCGCCAAAAAGAATATTGCCATGCCTATAGAATACGCAATCGTAAAGGTTCACAACTTTTTGAAACAGGAGGGTATCCGCGACAAAATAACGGTCATCGCAAGCGGGGGAATACGTACTGCCTTTGATGCGGCAAAAGCGATAGCTCTTGGGGCGGATGGGGTTGTAATAGGTACGGCAGAACTGGTAGCGCTTGGATGCATACGCTGCACAAACTGTGAAAGCGGTCGAGGATGTGCCAGGGGTATTGCAACGACAGATCCTGAACTGGTTAAACTTATTGATGTTGATTGGGCAACCCAGAGGCTGATCAATCTTTTTGCCGCCTGGCGATCCCAGTTTATAAAGATACTCCAGATGCTTGGAATGAGAGATATAAAAGAACTGACAGGCAGGACTGATTGTTTAAGGCATCTCGATTATAAAGAGCCCGGAGTTGGTGTTTAAAAATATGAAAACAGCTTTTATAAATAAAATCAAAAACTCCCGAAAAAATCTTTACCCCGTTCCTCCGTCCGCACATTATAAGGATGCTGAGGAAGGAGGATGTGGGGTTACCGGTTTTGCATGTACAATTCCGGTAAGAGGAAAACACATATTTGAACCGTCCCGGCTTATGCACAACAGGGGGAATGGAAAAGGCGGCGGCATAGCTGCTGTGGGTCTGGTCGCTGAAGATCTCGGAGTAACAGAAGAAGTGCTGAATGAGTGCTACCTTATCCAGATCGCTCTTTTAGACCCAACCGCACGGAAGGAAATAGAAGAAAAATTCATTAAACCTTATATGGAGATTTCTTCAGAGGGTAAGATTCCCGCGGTAGATGATTACAGGGAAGTGGAGGAGCTTGAAATAAGGCCGCCGGATGTATGGCGTTACTTTGTCAGAGTTAAACAGGATGTGCTTTCGAAATTTGCCGTAAAAAACAAACTGGAAGACATGGATTCGAGAAGAGTGGAAGATGAGTTCATCTGGCAGAATACAATCCGGCTCAATCAGGCTTTTTATGACACGCAGGGAGACAAAAAGGCGTTTGTTCTATCTCATGGCCGTAATATGATGATCCTTAAAATCGTCGGATATGCGGAAAAGGTGGCGCAATATTATAAACTGGAAAATGTAAGAGCGCACGCATGGATAGCACATCAGAGATATCCTACCAAAGGGCGGGTATGGCACCCTGCCGGAGCGCATCCTTTCATGGGATTAGACGAAGCCCTTGTTCATAATGGAGATTTTGCAAATTACTATTCTGTAGCAGAATATCTGAGACAGAAAAACATATATCCACACTTTCAAACAGATACCGAAGTTGCTGTATTGATGTATGATCTTCTGAATCGCGTCTATGGGTACCCTCTGGAGTACATTATAGAAGCTCTTGCGCCAACAACTGAAATGGATTTTGACCAGCTTCCTGAGGAAAAGCAGAAGATATACCACCTGCTTCAATCTATACACATCCATGGATCTCCTGACGGTCCGTGGTTCTTTATCATTGCCCGCAACGATTTTTACCACAAACAGTTTCAATTGAGTGGAATAACTGATACCGCCATGCTTCGACCGCAGGTCTTTGCTTTTCACGATGGTGAGGTTCAGGTGGGTCTTATATGCTCTGAAAAACAGGCCATAGATGCTACGCTGGCAAGTCTTGCGGAAGAAGACAGCAGGATTTGCCCTGTTGCTGACAAATACTGGAATGCCAGAGGAGGAAGCCATACAGACGGAGGCGCTTTTATTTTTAATATAAGCGATGATCCTGAAAATCCCGGACATAAGCGCATGGTATGCACCGACAAATTCGGTAAAAAAGTAGAGGTGTCAAAAAATCAGCAGGCTTGCGATATGAGCCTAATTATAAATGTGCCTGATCTCTCTGATGCACTCGCAAAAACTATTTCAGAATACTTAGACAGCGCTGATGCCAACGGACTCTATACCTTTATAAAAGAACAGATTCAGTCAGGTGATTTTAACAAACTCCGTTGGTGCTGCGAAAAGATATCGGAAAAGAGCGTTGAAGACGATGGAAAAAAGCAAACAGCCATTGACGCACTTACTTTTCTCAACGACCTCAGGTATTCGACAGGAGCTTTGAAGAGAAGCTCCGTGCTTTATATCATAAGAAGAACGCTGAAGAAAATATTTGGAACTGTTGTTTCCATAGGTTCTGATGATGAAAGTACTTTCCGCCTGATCACATGGAATACAAGAAATGACCTCATTGCACCGGTTGGAAAACAGAGCACGCTTGTTTTGAACGGCGCTGGCTTTCCACCCGAAGGAGATGATTGTGACGCCAGGCTGGTCTGTGATGCATATTCTGCAGGATGGAAGAAATTTATATGTTATGGATATCGAGGACAACGATTTCTCGGGTGTGGATTGGGTCCAAAAACCAATGACGTACAGATAGATGTCTATGGCAGCTCAGGCGATTACCTTGCATCAGGAATCGACGGCATGACAATCAGAGTGCACGGAAACGCCCAGGACCAGCTCGGTCAGATATTAAAATTGGGCAAACTAATTATCTATGGTGATGCAGGACAGACATTCATGTACGGCGCAAAGGGAGGGGAAGTTTACGTTATGGGAAACGTTGCCGGCAGGCCCTTTGTCAATGCTACCGGCAGGCCGAGGGCAGTTATCAATGGAACAGCGCTCGATTATCTCGCAGAATCTTTTATGGCAGGTGATCCCATGAATGGGGGCGGATTTGTCATATTGAACGGAATGGAATTCGACAATGAAGGTGGCCCACAGCCACAGGCAACACCGTATTCCGGTTCAAATATTTTTTCTCTGGCCTCCGGCGGAGCCATATATGTGCGTGATCCGCACAACATGCTCGTAGAGGAACAATTAAACGGAGGCGCTTTTGATAGGTTAAACAAGGAAGACTGGCGGCTTATACTCCCCTATCTCAAGGAAAATGAACGCCTTTTCAACATATCAATAGAAAAAGATCTTCTTGTAGTTGACGGAAACAGTAAGAATCCGGAAGAGGTTTATAAAAAAATAGTGCCTAAACGGTAAAAAACACTATGAAAGCAAACAATGAAATAACAAAGATAGATTTTGATTTTGCAAAAAAGGCAGCGTCAGATAGTGGCGTGGACTTGTTTGCATGTTATCAGTGCGGAAAATGCACCAATGGATGTCCGGTAACCTTTGCCATGGATTATCTTCCGCATCAGATTATTAGAATGGTTCAACTCGGCCTTTCGGAAGAAATTTTACACGCAAGAAGTATGTGGATATGCGCGTCGTGTGAAACATGTTTTACTCGATGTCCCAATGAAATAGATATACCAAAGCTGATGGACTACATAAAGCGCTGGACATTAAGTCAAGAAGAAAAACCGGTGGAAAGAAGTATCGTTGCTTTTCACCAGGCATTCTTACGTAATATCAGGAGGTTTGGGCGGATCAATGAAGTCTTTCTTATGGGATCATATCAGTTAAAAACCGCTGCAGCAGAAAAAAAAATAAACGCAAAAGAGATATTTTCGAATCTTAAACTCGGCTTACAGATGCTGAAACGAGGCCGTCTCTCTTTTATTTCTCATAAAACCGGCGGAAAGGAAGCAGTCAGAAAGCTGTTTAAAAAATAAAGGACATCTTTCAAAACAGGTCAATAGACAGAACACCTTAACCTTAGGCATTTTAGGCATTTCTTTATGGACGTAACATACTATCCGGGCTGTTCTCTTGAGTCATCTGCAAGAGAATATAATGAATCGATAAAGGCTGTGTGCGCTGCGCTTGATATACGCCTGCATGAACTTTGTGACTGGACATGCTGCGGAGCTACTTCGGCACACAGTCTGGATGAAGACCTGGCTCTGTCGCTTCCGGCGCTGAATCTGTCAAAAGCCGAACAGTCAGGAAATAACATGCTGGTTCCCTGCCCTCTCTGTTACAACCGGTTGAAACGGGCACAGAAAGCTGCTGTTAAATCCGATATAGACATCTATGATCTGGCATCATTCATGGGGCAAACCGAATGGATTGAAAAGATACGGTCTCGTGTTAAATCTCCTCTTAATGCTGTAAAGGCTGTCTGTTACTACGGGTGTATGTCAAACAGACCCCCGAAGGTCACTGAAAATGCAGATTATGAGAATCCATGCGATATGGATAACATAGCTTCAGCATTAGGAATTGATGTAAGGCCGTGGTCTTACAAGACAGACTGCTGCGGGGCAAGTTTCTCTGTATCTCGCCCGGATATTGTGCATACCCTGGTTAAAAAACTTTATGACAAGGCGCTTGAAACCGACGCGGAATGTATAATCGTATCCTGTCAAATGTGTCAGGCCAATTTAGATCTTTACCAAAAAGAAATTTCCATGAAATTCGGCAGAAATTACAAAATACCGATCTTCTATTTTACAGAGCTTATCGGCCTTGCGTTCGGACTCAAAGGGATATCCACCTGGCTCAAACGGCACATGGTGGATCCGATTTCGTTTTTGAAAGAGAGAAAGCTTTTGAACCTAAAATGAGCGATCAGCCATTAGACTTTTAGCAATTAGCACAATAATTTCAATATATTGCTAAAAGTCAAGATTTCACCTAATAGGTAAAAATTGAATCGTTACTAACCATCTAAAATAATAAGAGCTAATTGCTAACAGCTTAACGTAGGTATAAGTAACTTAAGTCAGAATTTTATTAAAGCAATGACAAACACACAAACAACAGAGCCAACAGGCGCGGTAATGGTTATAGGCGGAGGGATTGCCGGCATGCAGGCATCTCTTGATCTTGCTGAATCAGGATATCTGGTTTATCTTGTCGAGCGCAGCAGTTCCATAGGCGGCAGGATGAGTCAGTTAGACAAGACCTTTCCTACTAACGACTGTGCCATGTGCATGATATCTCCCAAGCTTATCGGATGTGCCAGTCATCCCAATATACGTATCATTACATTGGCTGAACTCGTCAGGCTTGAGGGATCTGTAGGTAATTTTACCGCGGTTATTAAGAAGCATCCTCGTTATATAGACCCTGACAAGTGTGTGGGATGTGGTATATGCGCACAAAAATGTCCGTCAAGAGTTGCGGATGAATATAACGAGGGTTTGAATATCCGGAAAGCCGTATATCTTCTTTATCCTCAAGCGGTCCCTCTTGTATACGCGATCGACAAGGAACACTGTATTTATTTTAAAAAGGGGAAATGCCGCATCTGTGAAAAGGTCTGCAAAAATAATGCGATAGATTTCAACCAGACCGAAGAAGAATTGCCGCTAAAAGTTGGGTCGGTTATACTTTCATCCGGGTTGGATTTGTTCAAGGCGGAAAAAGCTCCCGAATACGGCTACGGAAGATACGAAAATGTTATAACAAGCATGGAGTTTGAAAGATACCTGTCGGCAACAGGTCCTACGGATGGACATATAGTAAGACCTTCAGACAAAACCCTTCCGGAAAAAACGGCATGGATTCAGTGCGTTGGCTCCAGAGAATCCATTAGAAGCGGAAGAGAATTTTGTTCTTCCATATGCTGCATGGCCGCCACAAAGGAAGCAGTTATTGCAAACGATCATCATTCCGAGCTCATGCCCACGATCTTCTATATGGATTTAAGAGCGCAGGGAAAGGGATTCGATGCATATTGTGTACGCGCAAAAGAACAAAACAACGTTCGTTATATAAGATCGATGATCTCCAGAGTTGCCGAAAATCCGACGACCAAAGATCTTGTCCTTACATACCAGGACCAGAATACAGGTGAAAAACGTGAAGAGACCTTTTCAATGGTGGTTCTTTCGGTGGGAGTTTCTCCATCTAAAAAAGGAAGGCTTTTAGCGGAACAACTCAAGATTGATTTGAATCCATACGGATTTATCAAAACACAAAAGGGTAATCCGCTCTGTACGTCGCAAGAAGGAGTTTATGTATGCGGAGGATTTGAAGGGCCCAAGGATATACCTGAAACCGTGGCCCAGGCAAGCGCCGCTGCAGCGCGGGCTTCTCTTCCAATTGCTTCATCACGGGGACATGAAATCACGCTGCCTTCCACTCCTCCCGAGCGGTCCCTTTTTAGCTGTAAACCAAGAACCGGGATATTTGTATGTTGCTGCGGAACCAATATTGCAGGGGTTGTGGATGTACAAGCTGTGGCTGAATATGCCCAGCAGTTACCGGATGTAGTGTTCTCAACTGTTTTCCTTTTTGCCTGTTCGACCGATTCTAAAACGCAGATGAAAGAACTGATTTTAGAACATAATATAAACCGTGTGCTGGTTGCATCCTGTTCTCCCAAGACGCATGAGGAACTTTTCAGGGATACACTGCGGGAAGCAGGTCTTAACCCGTATCTTCTGGAAATGGCGAACATCAGGAACCAGTGTTCATGGGTTCACTCAAGTAAACCGGAATTAGCCACACAAAAAGCCAAAGACTTGATTCGAATGTCGGCAAGGCGTGTAGCTCTCCAGGTACCCATTGTGAGTAAACCTGTCTCCGTTATTCCTGCAGGTCTTGTTGTAGGAGGAGGACTTGCAGGTCTCACAGCCGCTCTCGAACTTGCAGATCATGGATTTGAAACCCACCTTGTGGAACAGGCTGCCGAAATGGGAGGCCGCCATCTTAATGATTTACCGGATTCAGATGGATTTAATCCAAAATCACATGTAACAGAACTTATAGAAAAGGTTGAGGAACATAAGCATATCACGATTCATAATGGTGCTGTGGCAGAAAAATTTAGCGGACATGTAGGAAACTTTCTTACAGAAATAAAAGAAAGTAACAAAACAACGGTATCGGTTCGGCACGGTATCGGAATTATTGCAACAGGCGCGGAGCAATACATACCTGATGAATATCTGTATGGAAAAAATTCTCATGTTATTACACAAAGTGAACTTCAATGGCGAATTAATAACAGGCCGGACCGTATAAAATCTTTCGGCTCAGTAGTAATGATACAATGCGTGGGATCAAGAACCGAAGAGCATCCCTATTGCAGCCGGGTATGCTGCACTCAAGCTGTTGAAAATGCTCTCAAACTCAAAGATTTAAATCCGGATATTAATGTAATTGTTCTTTACAGAGATATTCGGACATTTGGTTTTAAAGAACTTTTATATAAGGAAGCCCGTAAAAAGGGTGTTATTTTTGTCCTGTACGAAAAAAAAGCTTCTCCCGAGGTTTTTGAAGATAAGGGTAAATTAAAGATAAGCTTTGCAGAACCTTCATTAGGACGCCGGGTGATTATTTCACCTGACAGGGTTGTATTGAGTACAGCGCTCAGACCCCACAATATGACTTCACAGATATCCGATGTCTTTAAGCTTTCGAGGGATGATCAAGGCTTCCTTCTTGAGGCGCATGTCAAGCTCCGGCCTTTAGATTTTGCAACCGATGGAATGTTCTTATGCGGAGACGGACACAGTCCAAAATTTCCGGAAGAGACTATATCACAGGCAGCCGGAGCAGCAGGAAGAGCAATGTCGATTCTTGCTAAGAATGCCATTCATGTGGGACCATCGTCAGAGGTAGATCCTGAACTCTGCGCAGCCTGTTTGACTTGTGTCAGGACATGCCCGTATCATGTTCCATTTATCAACGAAGACGGGGTTTCACAAATTGATCCTGCTCGTTGTCGGGGATGCGGGATGTGCGCGGCAGAATGCCCTGCCCAGGCTATAACGGTACATCACTATATGAGTGAACAGATAGAGGCAAAGATACACGGACTGTTTGAGGAAGTATGACAAAACAATTTGAACCGAAAATTATCGTATTTTGTTGTAGTTATTGCTCATATAATGCAGCAGATCTGGCGGGTTCCATAAGAATGACCTATCCTGCTAATATAAAAATCATTTTAGTGCCCTGCTCCGGACGTGTAGATCCGCTTTATATGCTTCGAGCGCTGGAAGATGGCGCCGACGGAGTCTGTGTAACCGGCTGCATGGAAGGCGACTGTCATTTTCTTACCGGCAACATAAAAGCAAAAAAACGTGTTGAATATATCAGAAATATGCTGGATGAAATGGGACTTGAACAAGATCGTGTGCAAATGTATAATATATCTGCATCCGATGCTCCCGAATTTGTCCGTGTAGCAAAAATGATGACAGAAAAAATTCGAGCATTAGGGCCTAACCCGATAAAAAAGATTTAGGAATTGGAGATAATCGCCTTAACTTTAGGTGCTTTTAACTTAATAGCATAGGAATTTCCATTTTATGCCTGTGGATTTTTTTGAACGTCCAACATTGAACATCGAATGATGAAATCGCTTTGCTCTACTGGTTTATAAATTAGCAGAATTCCTTATTCAAAATTCGATGTTGAACGTTCGATGTTCGATGTTCATCTTTTAAGTCCGCACCAAAGGTGCGTTAATTTAATTAACACGGAGTTAATACTATGATTGTTGGAGAACGCAAATCGATCAGAGAGCTACTTACAATGATCGAAGGATATAACAATATCCTGATGGTTGGCTGTAAGGGATGTGTTACGGTTTGTAACGCTGGCGGCAAAAAAGAAGTGGCCATACTTGCCGCTGCTTTGAAGATTGCACGCAGGAAACAGCAGAAACCTGTTACAATTGACGAACTTACCCTTGACCGCCAGTGTGAACCTGAGTTTATTTCATGGCTGGATGATCCCATCAAAAAAAATAATTATGATGCCATTATATCCTTAGCCTGCAGTATAGGTCCTCAATATATTGCGGAAACATTCGCTGATATGGTAGTTCTTCCCGGACTTAATACAACTTTTATGGGAGGAACCATTGAACATGGTGTTTGGGGAGAATATTGTTCTGCATGCGGAAATTGCAGTATCCACAATTTTGGCGGGCTGTGTCCGATTACACGCTGCGCAAAAGGACTTCTTAACGGGCCGTGCGGAGGCTCTGTTGATGGGAAATGTGAAGCGAACAAAGATATGGATTGTGTATGGGAGCTTATCTACAAGCGCATGAAAAAATTGGGGCAACTTGATCGCCTGGCACAAATTGTTGGTTCCAAAGACTGGTCAACAAGCCTGTCAGGAGGACCGCGCAAAATCATCAGAGAGGATTTGACTATATGAAGGCAGAAACCAGACTCCAAAAAATACTCGCTCAGGGAAAGTTCGCAGTAACCTGTGAGTATACACCTCCCCGTGGAACAAATTTGGATTTGATACGCAAGAATGCAACCCAACTAAAGGGAAAAGTTGACGCTGTCAATGTCAACGACAATCCAACCGCAAGCGTAAAAATGTCGAGCTGGGCTCTTTCCAAGTTCCTTCTGGATATGAGTATAGAATCGATCTTCCAAATGACGACACGTGATAGAAATCGTATTGCTCTTCAGAGCGATCTTCTTGGCGCTTCTGCCCTGGGGATTCAAAATGTTCTCTGTCTGACAGGAGATCACCAGGCAAGAGGAGATCATCCACAGGCTAAAAAGGTCTTTGATCTCGATTCGATCCAGTGGATTGCGGCTGTAAAAGAAATACGCGATCAGGGGTGTCTGATGAATGGAAAAAAGATTTCAGGAAGCCCTAAATTCTTTATTGGAGCGGTTGCCAACCCGTTTGTTGAATCCCTTGAATTGCACGTTATCAGTCTGCAGAAAAAGATCGCCGCTGGCGCAGATTTTATTCAAACGCAACCCGTGCTGGATATGGAACTTTTCAAAAAGTGGTTAAGCCTTGCAACAGAACGGGGTTTAACAGATCAGTGTGACATCATAGCAGGAGTCATCCTGCTCAAATCTGCTAAGATGGCTCGTTATCTGCAAGATAATGTTTCAGGCATCATGGTCCCCGACACTATTATTGATCGTCTCGCTGCCGTGTCTGAAGATAAACAGCAAGAGGAAGGAACCAACATAGCTTTAGAGATAATAGAAAACCTTAAACAGACAAAAGGCGTTAAAGGTGTACACATAATGGCTATAGGATGCGAAGAAAGACTTGCGGGAATTATAGAACGCGCAGGGTTTCTGCCTCGACCGGAGTAAGTACTTCGCGAAACATTCTCTATGCTGCACCTGCACTTTTTCACATTCTACCCGTCATCTTGTTGCTTTTCCGCCGGCGATGCTTTCGTCTTATATGCTATTCTGCCTATCAGTTGGTTGTGGCAGTGGTAATAATTCTAAAACATTTCTTACAAAACTGCGACTTATCTGAACCATTTTTTACAAATATGTAATTTATTAGATTTGTAATACTTTCTTGTTAATGCACTTGTCTTACTTGATTAATTGTATTTTCAAATTTACCATTTTTATGGTATAATTATTACGTTATATTAATGCTATTTTTAAAACTTTCGAAAGGAGACCTCCGCAAAATGCTATTTTCAAAGGTCTCCATAACCATTAGCAAGCAAGGAGAATTTTAATCATGACGCCAAAACAGGTATTGGAAATGGCAAAAGAAAACGAAGTTCGGGTTGTCGATATACGCTTTCTTGATTTTCCGGGTATATGGCAGCATTTTACGGTGCCAATCAGTGAATTGGATGAATCGAGCTTTGAAGATGGATTCGGGTTTGACGGTTCAAGCATCAGGGGATGGCAGCCTATACACGCCAGCGATATGCTTGTGATACCCGACCCTGATACAGCAAAGATAGATCCATTCTTTGAAGTATCAACTCTGGTTATTATCGGAGATATTGCCGACCCGCTCACACGGGAACCTTATTCTCGCGACCCGCGCTATATTGCCAAAAAAGCGGAATTATTCCTGAAAAGCAGCGGAATCGGCGACACAGTATATATTGGTCCTGAAGCGGAATTTTTTATCTTTGATGATATCCGTTTTGATTCCTCAACAAACAGATCCTTCTATGAAGTCGATTCAGTAGAAGGAGTCTGGAACAGCAGCAGGGAAGAATTCCCGAATCTTGGCTATAAACCAAGGCATAAGCAAGGATACTTTCCTGTTCCGCCGACAGACAAGTTTCAGAATCTTCGAACCAAGATGCTTCTTACCCTTGAAAAACTGGGTATAGATGTTGAATGCCAGCACCATGAGGTTGCAACAGGCGGCCAGGCAGAAATCGACATGCGTTTCAAGCCTCTTCTACAAATGGGTGACCAGCTTATGTGGTTTAAGTATGTGCTGAAAAATGTGGCCTTGCTGGATAACCGCACGGTTACATTTATGCCGAAACCTCTTTATGGGGATAATGGAACAGGTATGCACACACATATCAGCATCTGGAAAGATGGAGAGCCCTTATTTGCAGGTGATAAGTATGCCGGAGTTTCTCAGGAAGCTCTTTATGGAATCGGAGGAATATTAAAACACTGCAAAGCGCTTTGTGCACTTACGAATCCAACTACAAATTCATACAAACGACTTGTTCCTGGTTTTGAAGCTCCTGTAAACCTGGCATATTCAAGCCGCAACCGGAGCGCCGCAATCCGTATCCCGATGTATTCAGCATCGCCAAAGGCAAAACGGATTGAATTTAGAACTCCTGACCCGTCCTGTAACGGCTACCTGGCCTTTTCAGCCATTCTTATGGCTGTATTAGACGGTATTGAAAACAAGATAGACCCTGGAGAACCGTTAGACAAAGATATATACGGTCTTCCGCCGGAAGAGCTTGCCAACATACCATCTGCTCCAGGCTCTCTCGAAGAAGCTCTTGCCGCTTTAAAAGAAGACCACGCCTTCCTGCTGAAAGGTGATGTGTTCACACAGGATGTTATTGATACATGGATTGAATACAAGACTGAAAACGAAGTAAATCCTATTAAACTTCGTCCGCATCCACATGAATTCATGCTTTATTACGATATATGAAGTTAAATTAAAAATGTATTGCCCGCAGCATGTCTATTCAACATCAGACAAGCTGCGGGCAATCTTAATTGTAAAATCAAGTCGTAATATCTTAGCATTATGCAACTGTATTTCTACAGCGTTTTTTTCTTGCAGATTTCTTACCAAAATTCCCGAACAAGATCCTAACCCCGTAGCAGTTTTTCACACCCAAACTACTCACATAGTCAGTTTAGCCTGAAGGCTGAAGGAGTCAAAAGAGTACATTGCTGTACTTTGGCGGAAATATCTGATCTTTGCGCCAAACATGGTTTTTAAATGCGCTTTTTCCTGAAAGTCTTCAGCCTATCTACCTGAGTAGTTACCACAATCATTATTTTGGAAACATACCATACAAATATGTAGTATCATCATCCAATACTGACAAAACTGTAATATTATTGACATTACATATTCAGCATTAATCAACTAATTAATCAACGATTACAAGCATTTGAGCTTAAATAATACTGCTTGACATTATATGGCACAACCTTTGCTTCTCTAGAATAGTAAATTTTTGGAAGCCGGCAAACAAACATAGAAAAAAGCAAAGGAGAAAATTATATGAAAATGATTAAAGCGATTATTAAACCTTTCAAATTAGACGAAGTAAAAGATGCTCTCGGCAGTATCGGCGTACAAGGCATGACTGTCAGTGAAGTAAAAGGCTTCGGGCGTCAACGTGGACATGTAGAGACCTATCGCGGAGCTGAATACCAGATTGACTTTATACCAAAGATAAAAATTGAGGTTATGGTTGATGCTGCCATCGTAGATCAGGTCGTGGCTGCTATCTCTGAAAAGGCCAAAACCGGCAAAATAGGCGACGGTAAAATATTTGTTTTGCCGGTGGAAAAAGCCATAAGGATCAGAACCGGAGAAGCCGGAAAAGACGCACTATAAATTATAATGTATGTATGGAGGAAAACAATTATGAAAAAAACAGCTCTTTTATTATTATTCACACTAATAAGTACGTCCGCTGTCCTGGCCGCTGATCTTCAGCCTACGGCTTTGTCCAACAAGGCTGCCATTGATCTGGTACAAACCCACGCTGACTATATATGGACACTGGTGGCTGCAGCGCTTGTATTTTTCATGCAGGCTGGGTTTGCTTTAGTGGAAACAGGGTTTACCCGTGCAAAAAATGCTATAAACATTATGATGAAAAATCTCATGGATTTTTCAATCGGTTCATTAGCATTCTGGGCAATCGGCTTCGGACTGATGTTCGGTGTCTCAAAAACAGGATGGATAGGAACTTCAGGATTCTTTCTTAGCGACTTTAAGCCGGGAGGCGATCCATGGGTACTTGCCTTCTGGATGTTTCAGGTAGTATTTTGCGCCACAGCCGCAACAATTGTATCCGGCGCCATGGCGGAAAGAACTAAATTTTCAGGCTACCTTTTATACAGTGTCTTTATCAGCGCCCTGGTTTATCCTGTTTTTGGAAGTTGGGCATGGGGAAGCCTGTATCATGGCAACGGCTGGCTTGAGGGCTTGGGTTTTATTGATTTTGCAGGCTCTACAGTAGTTCATTCGGTTGGTGGTTGGGCTGCTCTTGCCGGAACGATTGTACTCGGCCCGCGTATTGGCAAGTATCTAAAAAATGGAGGAATAAAACCTATTCTCGGTCATAATATACCGATAGCAGCCCTTGGTGTATTCATTTTATGGTTAGGATGGTTTGGATTTAACCCTGGCTCAACAACCGCGGCAAATAAAGATATCGCCATGATCTTTGTAAATACAAACCTCGCTGCTGCAACTGGAGCAGTCTTTGCGATGTTTATCTCCTGGGCAAAATTCGGAAAACCGGATGCGGGTATGAGTTTAAATGGCGCTCTTGCCGGCCTGGTAGCTATTACTGCGGGCTGCGCAAATGTTTCCCCGTTGAGCTCAATAATTATTGGCGCGATTGCCGGTATCATCGTAGTCTTTTCGGTCATCTTATTTGACAGGATAAGGGTTGATGATCCTGTAGGCGCCATATCGGTTCATGGTGTTAATGGAGCATGGGGAACCCTTGCAGCCGGTATTTTCAATATAGGCGGCACATCGCTAAAAATAATAGGCGTGCAACTGTTAGGAATAGTTTCCTGCTTTATATGGACATTCCTTGCCGTGTATATACTGTTCAAAATAATCGACAAAACCATAGGCCTGAGAGTTTCGCCTGAAGAGGAAGCCAATGGCCTGGATTATTCGGAACATGGAGGCAATGCCTACCCTGACTTTGCCGTTTCGACCTATGAGCAACAATAAAGTGATGGTTTATTGTCATTGAGAGCGAAACGAAGCAATCTCACAACACGTTGATAATCCACGAGATTGCTTCGTCGCTTCACTCCTCGCAATGACTAAAACAGCGGTAGGGATAAAGTAATTTCTTCTTTTTTTCGTCTATTATAGAGGTAAGATGCAATCTTCCAGCCATTCTGCTTTAGAAAGAAAAGTGCAGGAATTCACCGTTCTCTATGAAATCGGTCAACTTCTTGTATCTAGTCTTGACCCAAAAGAAGTCCTGAATCCAATTCTCAAAATCCTTCACTCCAAAATGGGCATGGAACGGGGGACAATCACTATTTTGGACTCTGAAACCCAGGATCTGAATATTGAAGCAGCGCACGGACTAACCGACAAGGAGAGGCAAAGAGGACATTATCAAATAGGCGAAGGGCTTACCGGAAAGGTCGTCGAGACTGGAGAACCGGTGATCATTCCCCGTGTAGGTGAAGAACCGTTATTCTTGAACCGCACCAAAGCGCGCGGAGATATTGGAAAAGAAAACATTTCCTTTATCTGTGTGCCCATCAGAATAGGTTCCTTTGTTTGCGGAACATTGAGTGTGGATCGGCTTTTCAGCAAGGAGGTTTCTTTTGAGGAGGACCTGAGACTGCTGACTGTTATCGCCTCCAATGTTGCTCAGGCCATAAGAATCAGCCGTATGATGGCAGAAGAAAAGGACCGCCTTCACCACGAAAATGTTACCTTGCGAGAAAAGCTTAAAGAACGGTACAGCTTTTATAATATCGTGGGTAGAAGCAACAAGATGAGAGAGGTCTTCGAGGCAATCGACCAGGTCTCGGCAAGCGATGCCACTGTTCTCATCAGGGGAGAAAGCGGTACCGGCAAAGAGCTTGTAGCCAACGCCATCCATTACAACAGCCTGAGGTCGGAAAAGACATTTGTCAAGGTGAACTGTGCCGCCCTTCCGGAAACTTTGATAGAAAACGAACTCTTCGGCCACGAAAGGGGGGCTTTTACCGGGGCCTCGGAAAGAAGGATCGGCAAATTTGAACATGCACACCAGGGAACTCTGTTTTTGGATGAGATCGGCACACTTAATCTGACGGCCCAGGCCAAGCTCCTGCGTGTTCTTCAGGAAAAAGAGATCGAAAGAATCGGCGGAATGAATACTATCAAGGTCGATGTTCGTATTATAACGGCTACCAATAAACCTTTGGAAAATGCCCTAAAAGATGGGAGCTTCAGAGAAGATCTATATTACCGCCTCAATATATTTCCAATTTATCTGCCCCCCTTGAGAGAGAAAAAGACAGACATTCTCCTTTTAGCAGATTATTTTCTTGAAAAGTACAGCAAGAAGTATAAAAAAAATATAAGAAGGATTTCAACACCCGCCGTTGATATGCTTATGCGCTATCACTGGCCCGGCAATGTACGAGAACTTGAAAACTGTATGGAACGGGCTGTCCTTCTTTGCACTGATCATGCGATACATAGCTTCCATCTGCCGTCCACTACCCAAACAGCCGAAGAATCGGGTACAGTTTCCTCCAGCTCTCTACAAGCAGCTATATCCACATTTGAAAGAGATATAATTATTGATGCATTAAAGAACACCCAAGGGAATATAACCGCTGCCGCAAGACTTCTCAATACATCTGAGAGAATCGTCGGGCTCAGGTTAAAAAAATATCGGCTTGAACCTAACCAATATAGATAATTTCAAAACAAGCTGTTTGCAGTCAGAGGTGAATATTTCAATCAAAACGGGAGGGGGAGATAAAAACCCATGAAAAAACGCCTGCATACATTGCCGTCTTACGTTATTAATCTATTTTTTATCATAGGATTGTTATCTGCAGTAGCGTTCAGATTACTTATTGTTTTTCAGCACATAAGATCGGAACTCTTCAGGCCTGTTTGGTATTTCGGGCTTATTGGTTATATGTTCTTTTTCTTGTATAGATATGTCATATCTGAAAAGCGGAAAAAGGCGATAAGTGAATATAACCTTATTGCAAAACTTGAAAACGGGGAAAAACTCTCACATGAGGATAGAGAAATCGCTATCTATTTGCTTTGTTCCATTAAGAAATCGCGCGAGAATCTTAATTATCTGTTTATATTTGCGTTGTCCAGCATTGCAGTGTTTATAGATATCCTTTTGAGCATGCAAGCCTGGTAAAGAAAGCTCGGTCCATGAACTATCCTTAAGAACTACAAAAACGTAACAGTTCATTGTCCGTAAAACCCATCTTTAGTCGAAAGGATTCTTTTTTGATTTTTGTTAACAGTTCTGTCAAATGATTTTCTTCCATCCTCAGCCCCAAACTGTTCAGTTTATGACGAAGGGCATTTTTTCCTGTTTTTTTACCGATAATTATCCTTCTTTTTAAAGAAACATCAGCAGGATCGAATGGTTCATAATTGGAGGGGTTCTTTATTATTCCATCTATATGGATTCCCGACTCACAGGTGAAGATATCCTCTCCGACCACAGGTCTTCTGGGAGAAAGCGGGATATGAGCAGCCTGTGCCACATAATAAGCCAGTTCCGCGATATGTTTGAGATTATATCGGAAGACCCCGCTTCTTTTGGCCAAAAAGGCCGCTACTTCTTCGAGGGCTGCGTTTCCCGCCCGTTCTCCAAGACCGCTTACCGTAACATCCGCAAAATCAGCGCCGGCTTTTAACGCAACCAGGGCATTGGCAGTAGCCATGCCGAAGTCATTATGGGTGTGGACGCCAATATCAATGTCGAATTTTTTTCTTAATTTAGTAATAACTCCGAACATGGAGATAGGATCCATGATGCCAACGGTATCTGCAAAACGTATTCTGTCTATACCTTCTTTCACGGCCAGGGAAAATATTTCTTCCACAAAATCCGGCTCTGCCCTGGAGGCATCTTCCAGACCAAGGGAAAGATAGCATTGGCTCTTGTCCTTAGCCTGACGTATACTTTCCAGCACTTTCGTCATTACCCAGGTTCTATCCTTGCCCAGTTTATGCTCTATATGAATGTCTGAAACAGGAATAGAAAGTGCAAGAACATCCGGCGACAGGGCTAACGTTTCTTCAATGTCTCCGGGAAGGCACCGGCACCATAGAGCAAGTTTCGGACACCCTGCGAGTTTTTTGGCTTGTTTGATGAGTTCCCTGGTCTCTGGGTTTTGCACTGCTATTCCCAACTCTATCTCATCAACACCTACATTTATGAGCAAATCAATGATGTGCAGCTTTTCAGTCAGATCAAAATAAACATGAGCTGCCTGCTCACCTTCCCTCAATGTAGAATCGAT
>JAFCZU010000514.1 GCA_019314185.1 Deltaproteobacteria bacterium
ACGATGAACCTGGCCGATCAGATAAAATGTCCAGTTTTTATGCTGGTCGGACTCCAGGATGATGTATGTCCACCACGTAATGCATTTGCAACATATAACCAAGTATATTCCCTAAAAGAGTATCATGTCTCTCCATTCTCCGGTCATAGCACAGATCGTAAATGTAAGGATTTGAAGAATAGATGGATGGCAAAAATATTGGGTATTGAGGAAACAGGGCTTTAAATGAGTGAAAAAGCTGTAAAAGAAGTAAATACTGGTAGCATTACTATCTATCTAAGATTTCTTTAATTTACTATTTACGATGATAGACAATGCCCCCCCTTGGGGAGGCAAACCTCTGGAGCGATTATACGGAATTTGGTTTTATAAGAACAGCAGGGTATCATAAAAATTTACGGTTCTACTTCACAAAAAATTTCTTTTTACATAGTGTGTATAAAACTGTGCATAGAACAGCTATAAGTCTTTAAGAAACAGTTTATATTAACTTACTTACAAGCAGGATGTCACTGGTTCGAGTCCAGTATCGCCCACAAATAGCTGAGAAATCGATTGACTTTCTCTTGTTCAGCTGTTATATTTATAAACTGATTTTCAAGGGACCGTAGTTCAATTTGGTTAGAATGCCGGCCTGTCACGCCGGAGGTTGCGAGTTCGAGTCTCGTCGGTCCCGCAAAGAACCCTGCATATTTAATATGCGGGGTTTTTTAATATTGTCTTTAACTTCCTGAAAACAAATAGTTTTGGTATTAGAATTGCATTATGATATTACAGAAATATTGAATACATATAGATGTAATCTTAATTCAATATTTAACAAGCATCTGGGAACGTTTCTTCTTGATGGAAAAGTTTTCCTGTTTGAATGTTTGATAGGAAAATATTGCAGGTTGTTTGTCATTCAATGTTAGGGGGGAAAAAGAATGATGAGAAATTGTGAACGAAATATGAGGCCTATTTTACTGCTTATATTTATAATAAGTTTGATATGGAGCCTCAGTAGCTGTACTGAATATCCAGTGAATCCGCCAAAAGAACCAGCACCAGAAAAACAGGTTGTGGTTCGACATCTTCAAACGGATTACATTTCGGTGACTAATACAGAAAGCGAACTGATTACAGACAAAGTGAACTTGCTCACTTTTCAGATCACACCTGAGAATATTGACTGTAAAGCCCTTGAATTTTGTGGGAGAGCAACTCTTTTCGGACCGCCTTCACAGCAAGAACACGTACTCCATTTTAGAACCGATCAGGCAATCAATAATACTGAAGGTATTGAGACTAAACCGAATGTTATTGAAAATATAATGTCCGGTTCAACAATCACACTTTTCAGAATTAAATATCCAACA
Source organism: Deltaproteobacteria bacterium (assembly GCA_019314185.1). The sequence goes on from JAFCZU010000514.1 coordinate 1,359, forward strand.
AATGAATACTCTCCTTTTGAGGGAGATCAGGGCAAAATCCAGAGTCTCGAAATTCTTGATGCATGGATTATTGATAAGAGTGAAAATAGAACTCCTGTCCAAGTCCTTCTTGAAGTGAATTGATTGTGAACGTCTGATTTCCTGGTCCATCTACTTTTCCATATTTAGATCCTTTTTTAAGAGAGATTTCTTCTTTGCTTGCATTCATGGAAAAAAATATCTATTTTTTCTATGGTTAAATGAAAACCTCTTTCTGTTTGAAGCGTACAATATCTGAAAACCTTTGGCTCAAATCAAATGTTCTATAAGAGGAGGATATAAAAATGTCATTATGGAAAGATGTGAAAAAGACAGTGAAGGATGGATTTACAGTTGCAACCGAGAAGACGGAAGAATACACAAAAATCGCAAAAGTGAAAGTGGAGATCCTCACTACAAAAAAAGATCTTGATAAATCCTATCGTGATCTTGGCAAAAAGGCGTTTGATCATCTTGCATCTGATAAAAAAACAGCGCTGGCGCAGAGTAGTGGAGTGAAGGAATTGCTCGATCAAATCAAAACCTATAAAACCGAGATTCATGATAACGAAGCTGAAATAGAAAAGATCAAGAAAGAAGCTGATGGCAAATCAAAGGCGAAGAATCAATCCGTGAAACCTGAGGCAAAACCGGAACCTGCACCTGTAAAGAAATCTGCTCCGAAAGCCAAGAAAACGCCCGCGAAAAAAGTTGCAGCCAAAAAGACACCGGTTAAGAAGTAATAGTCACAGCTCGTTGTGCAGATAAACATGATTAGAAATGGTATTCAATTCTTATTTGGATTTCTTTTACTATACCAGGCCTCATTCTCACAAACAGATGAATCAATCCAACAGAATTTCACGATCCCGTTTTTCTCAGATTCTGTGACATTGATTGCTGCCGGGGATTTGTTCCTCGGCGCGAGTGCGGAACACGTTATCCAATCTTGTGGTATTCATGCACCATTCGATTCATTGCGATTCTTTATTCAGAAGGCTGATATAACCGTAGCGAATCTCGAGGCGCCTTTCGCAGAGTCTGGGAAAGGTGAGCCTTATCCCAAACAATATAATTTCAAAGTCACCCCATATATTGCTGAAGGTCTGGTTTCAGCTGGTTTTGATGTGCTTACATTGGCAAATAATCATATGATGGATTATGGTGAACCTGCGCTGCGGTCCACAACTCAAGTCCTGGATAGTTTAAGATTACTTCACTGTG
>JAFCZU010000107.1 GCA_019314185.1 Deltaproteobacteria bacterium
CATACGATCTAAAAGCTTTATATCCCGACCACTGACTTTGATTAGATGCCTGGTTGACATTTTTGCTAAAATTCGTGATAATATTTTTTAGTATTGTTCCAAGAAAACTGATTTTTTGGCAGCAAAAGCGTGAAAAAGGAGAAAAATCATGAAATGCCCAGGTCAAGACACCCGGTACTGGAAACCAGAGGCTATTTTTGATGCAAAATGTCCGAAATGCAACCAACTGATAGAATTTTTCAAGGATGATACTACCCGCAAATGCTCAAAATGCGGGCATCGGTTTTTAAATCCCGCCATGGATTTCGGTTGTGCTTCATATTGCCGGTTTGCCAAGCAATGCACAGGGAATCTGCCGCTAAAGCGAAATTAAAATTGATGAACTTATAAAAAGTCGATTTTGTTTACTTCATGACCATTCGGAGCGCAAACCAAAGCCTGACCCTTTGGGCCAGGCTTCTTTATACTACAGGCCTGCTACTTCTTTGCCACAGTGCTTGCAGACCTTGGCTCTTGCTTTAATTATTTCAGCGCAGAACGGACATTCCCTTGTAAAATATCTCTCATGCATCTTTTTTACAGACTTATCCAACTGTTTTTGAATAATCTCATTGCCAATTTTAAGATTTTTAATCGGTTCGATTGCCTCCAGGCTTCCAACGTCACCAATCATTTCCGCTGCCTTAAGTCTGACCTTTGCTGACTCGGTGGGATCTAAAAGCAACCTTAAAATCGTTTCAGTGTCCTTTTCAATATAACAACCGGCAAGAATTGAAAATCCTTTCTTTATAGATTCTTTCAACATTTCCTGTTCCATGAGAAGCTGGTCGTCAATTACCTGCCCTGTTCCGCCCAATTTACCAAATACCGGTATGCACTCAAACTTTCCTGAGCTGGGATAACACATAGATCTGTAAGAAGCAGCATGTCCATAATTCTCCTGTACTTTATCCCATCCATTGGTATATAATGAGCATTCATCATTAAAACATAAAAACAGGAAAGGTTCGCCCCATCCAAGGCCATCGCCCATGGGAATTGATGGAACCTCCCATATGCTCATTTCTTTGTTGCAATAAGGGCATTTTGGTTTTTTCTGCTCCAAAACTTTTTCTAATATTTCTTCTCTTGTTTCAAAAGCCATTGTTTAAACCTCGATTATTTATGTAATATTAAATTTAATTCCTGTCCCCCCGATTTCTGATAAATTTGACTTTTTACAAATTCATCAGGAATGATTTACCTATGTTGTCCGCTTAAAACAAACTGCAAAAAAACCATCCATATTATTTATATGTGGATAAGTTTTTAAATATCGGTTTTCATTCACAAGAGAATATACATTTATCGGTAGATCTTCAAATTTATTCTTTATAGCAAATTCTGAATGTTTATTCAAAAAGTTTTTAACGACCTTTTCATTTTCTTCCGGTTCCGTACTGCATACAGCATAAACCAGCGTGCCTGACGGTTTTACAAGCTGCGCTAAATTGTTTAGAAAGTTTACCTGTCTTTTTTTGTAGCTGCTTAATTTATTCTCAGACATTGACCATTTTGCATCAGGATTTCTCCTTAAAACGCCCAGGCCCGAACATGGCGCGTCTAAAAGAATATGATCAAACCCTGAAAAACCCTTATATGAGAATTGCCTGTCAAACGGAACGGTAAGATCGTAATTGCAGGTCGTTACAATTGAGATCCCAAGTCTTTTCATTTCAGATTCAAGCTGTTGCAGTTTATTAGCATTATTATCCATGGCTAATAGTCTGCCTGTATTTTTCATCATCTGTGCAATATGTCCGGCTTTGCCGCCAAGGCCTGCACACGCGTCCAAAACAGTATCTCCTGGACGGGGATTTAACAAACAGCTAACAAGCTGCGCGGCCTCATCCTGAACCTGGAATAAACCGTCTTTAAAGGCTTTTATTCCAGGAATTGACTTGTTTGGCTTAATAAAACGTATGCCATCAGGAGAGTATGTTGTATTTTCAATTTGCTGCACATCAGATGCAAGACTTTTGGATAAATCATCACGGGTTGCTTTGAGTCTGTTTGTACGAACAGTAATGGGAGGAATTGTATTTATTGCGTCGCATAGCGCTTCGGTTTCTTTCAGCCCAAATCGATTAAGCCAGCGTTTAATCATCCACTCTGGAAATGATTTGCTGACAGCAAGGCTGTATGCAAGGTTTTCAGCAGGATCAGGGAAAGGTATTTTTTTATATTCTCTATCGGCTTTGCGCAAGAGAGCGTTTACAAACCCGGCAACATGGGAAGATGCAAAAAACTTTGCAATTTCAACGGATGTGTTAACAGCGGCGGAAACAGGTATTCTATTTAAATAAATTATTTGAAAAAGCCCCAGCCGAAGAATATTCAAAATCACTGGATCTATTTTTTGAAGACTGGTTTTTGAAAAATGATTTATTGTCCAGTCAAGCCGGCCCCGCCATCTTAAAACTCCGTAAACCAGCGCATAAAATAAAGCCTGATCTTTTCTTGAAAGAAGCAGCTTTTTGTTTTGAATATCTTCCAATATTCTATCCAGAGTATAGTGTTTTTTACTCAGAGAATTCAAGACAAATAGCGCTGTTTTGCGAGGATTATGTTTCATAAAAAACTTTTACCACAGAACAAATTAATCACGAAAGCACGAAAGTACGAAAACACGAAATAGGACCAGGAAATTAAATTACTAACATTTTCTTCGTGTTTTCAATTTTTCGTGCTTTCGTGATAGTTTTTTAGTTTATTTTTCTGTGATCTCTGTGTGCTCCGTGGTGAAAACACGTTGAGGTATCTACTCCAGAACAGTACCGACAGGCAGCTTAAATCCTCTCAAGAAATCTTTAATCACAAGACGCTTCCCGGATTCCCCCTGTATTTCCAGGATAGACAAAGTCCCTTTTCCGGTGGCAACGCAAAGTTCATCAGGAAACGCTTTTAATACAGTACCCGGGGGGTTATCAGCAGACATCGTTACAGGCGTTGATCTGAATATTTTGAGACGTGTATTATTGTAAAAAGTAAAGGCTCCGGGCCATGGCGTCATTCCGCGTATAAAAGCCTCGAGTTTATCTGCAGCCATTTCCCAGTCTATATGACCGTCTTTTTTTTTAAGCATCGGCGCATACGTGGCGCGCGTATGGTCTTGAGAAATGGGATTGATATTGCCGGCAGCTATAACTTTTAAGGTTTTTATAAGAAGACCAGCGCCAAGATCGGCCAAACGGTCATGAAGAGTGGCTGATGTGTCGTCAGGAAAAATTTCAGTTTTTGATGTAAACAGGATGTCTCCAGTATCCATACCTTCATCCATAAGCATGGCGGTAACTCCTGTCTCCTTTTCGCCGTTTATGACAGCCCACTGAATTGGCGCTGCTCCACGATATTCTGGAAGAAGTGAAGCATGTATATTTAATGCGCCGATTGTCGGCAGACCTAAAATTCGTTTTGGAAGAATATGACCAAAGGCAGACACAACAAATATGTCCGGTTTTAATTCTATTATATGATTTGCAAATTCGTCTGTTTTGATCGATATCGGCTGAATTACATCATATCCCAGATGGATAGCTGCTTTCTTAACAGGAGGAAAAGCCGGTTTGCGGCTCCTTCCTTTTGGCCGATCAGGCTGAGTTACAACTAAAACCACGTTATAGTTGTTTTTGTGGAGAGCATTTAATGCAGGAACGGCAAAATCCGGCGTACCCATAAATATGATCTTAATTTTATTCTCTATCTTTGAATCAAGCATTTTTGATGAACTCGCAAAAAAGTCACAAGTTTAGCTATAGATGGCTAAGTAAAAAGGTTCATATACAAAGCGTAGTGTTTTTTTCAGGGCAGAAGGCATACATATGGTATGTCGATGGTCTGAAAAAATGTTGCCACGCAGTAGATGAGGTTTTTTACGACGCCATCATTTTTGTCTTAACATCTTTTTGATATGTCTTTTATAAAGACTTCTTTTTAAACTGCTTATCCGATTTATAAACAAGATGCCGCTTAAATGATCAATTTCATGCTGCAAAACAACAGCAAGAAATCCATGAGCCTCTATTCTCAATGGTTTTTCTTTCCTGTCAAACCCTTCAACGAGAATAGAGTCTGAGCGTTTTACATCAGCCCTGTAATCAGGAACGCTCAGGCATCCTTCGTTTTCGGAAATAGTAGTTCCTTCACTGGATATAATTTTTGGGTTGATAAGAACATGCAGGGATCGATTTTCATCCTTTGGAGAAATATCGTAAACGATAATGCTTTGGTCAAACCCCACCTGCATGGCAGCCAGTCCCACGCCAGGAGCTTTATACATGGTAAGAGACATGTCTTCAATTATATTCTGGGTTGCGCCATCGATATTTTTTACGGGTTTTGCAGATTGACTGAGAAATTTGTCCGGATATGTCAGTACAGTAAGTATTGCCATGATAAATCCATTAATTAATTACGTTTTTTATATTTATTGTAAGAAGATATCTGCCATACATTAACACCCATTATCATTGCAGATACCATGCCGACAATGATTACCGGAATCATTTGAACTGTATGGTTTACAAGTGTAAAGCCAGCGGCATTTTTTGCCGAAACTCCGAAAAGCGAAAGCGCAAAGATACCACCTGCCTCCCAGAGTCCCCAGTAACCGGGTACTGACGGAAGAGCGATAAATAGACAGATAATTATCATGACCGCAGTAATCTCAAAATATGAAAGCCGTACGTCTGGACATCCAAGAGCCATTATATAATATGAAAGAGCCGCAAGGCTCCAGATAATAGCTGACAACACAATGCAAACACCCACCTTTTTTGGATTTTTAATCAGAACAAAACCCAAGGCAAAATTTTCTAAAAAACCTGTAAGAGGCGTGCAAATTCTTTTTTGCATCCGGTTCTTAAAATCGTTGCCGGCAAAAAAAAATATAGTTGGCAATGCCATGATCAATCTTGTCAGGACCTTTCGGGTAGCGGAAAAGCTAATTATTATTACTCCGGCAATTAAGGCCGCGCTTAGTTTAAATAAGCTTCTTTCAACAGTTAGCAGTGTTTCTCTGTTTAGATGATACTTGCCAAACGAAATGTCAAGCGCCGGATCTATATGAACAGATGCAAACACAGTTATTGCAAGTATTATCAAAAGAATTATGTCAAACAACCGCTCGGTGGCAACCGTTGCAAGTCCTGTAGAAAATGGAATATTATCCTTTTTTTGCAGAATTGCCGGCCTTGCCAGCTCGCCGATCCTGCCGGGCAGAATGCAGTTTAACATAAAACCAATCATCAGGGGATGAAATGCCTGCCAAAAGCTTATGGTATGTGCCGTCCCAAGAATGAACCGCCATCTGAGCGTTCTTATAACAAAACTCATTAAAGCAATAAATACAGCCGGTAATATCCAAAAGTAATTTATTGTCGTCAGATAAGTTGCAAGATCGGCAAACGGAACATTTATAAAGGACAGATAAAGGGCTGTAACGGATAATAATATTCCCAGAAATAGAGAAATAATTATGTTCTTTTTTATGCGCATAAACTTAAGATTATCAGGAAAGGATATTGCGAGCCTTGCTGATATCTTTGTTGATCTGATCTGATAATTCTGAAATATTTAAAAACCTTTTCTCATCTCTGAGCCGTTTTATAAAATTTATGCGGATTTTCTGCCCGTATATATCATTATTAAAATCGAGGATATGAGCTTCGACAGTAAAGACGTGGTCATCAAAAGTAGGACTGTATCCGATATTGGCAACCCCTTTATATTTACTTTCTTTGCATTCAATTGTAATCGCATAGACACCGATTTTGGGACTGAGTTCATCATAAAGGTTTATGTTGGCTGTAGGAAAGCCGAGAAGTCTGCCCCCTCTGTCCCGCCCGGCCATAACCGTGCCTCTTATCTGATAGTATCTGCCCAAAAGTTTTTGAGCTTCAGCAACTTTTCCCTCTGATACAAGTTCACGTATTCTGGTGCTGCTTATTTTATCAGCTGAATTTTTTGACGGCTGAATTTTTTTGACAACTATTACTTCAAAACCGATCTGTTTTCCATATGTTTTAAGCAAATCAAGGGTTCCTTCACGGTTTTTGCCAAAAGTATAATCTTCTCCGACAATAACAGCCTTTATGCCGACACGCTTCACCAGGATTTCCTCTACAAACTCCTTTGCTGGTATTGAAGCAAATTCCAGTGTAAAGGGTATGCAAATAAGAATATCAATGCCTGCTTTTGCGATAAGTTCTGTTTTTTGTTCATACAGAGTAATAAGGGGTGGATGGTTGTTTTGTTTTAATACCCTGATAGGATGGGGCTCAAAGGTCATGACCACAGATGTGCCTTGAAGCACCCTTGTCTTTTCTATTACCTGATGAAAAAGGGCCTGATGCCCAATGTGCACACCATCGAAGTTGCCAATGGTAATAACCGCATTTTTATATGGACGATCAATCTTTTCAAGGTCTTCAATAATGTCCATTTTATATTATCCAATTATTCATCAATTTTATTCTTTGCTTTTTTGCGACGATATATTCAAATGAACTTGACAACAATAAGAAAAAAAAATATCTATATCATTTTGTTAGTTAAATCAATCTTTTTAATTTAAGGCTTTTGTAAAACATTCAATTTTCAAAAGTCTCAAACCGTGCCGAAGTGGCGGAACTGGTAGACGCGCTAGGTTCAGGGTCTAGTGGAGGTTTCTCTGTGGGAGTTCGAGTCTCCCCTTCGGCACCATACTAAAACAAAAGGCTGCAATCCTAATGGGTTGTGGCTTTGCCATGCCAAATTGTCCTCCTATATATTTTATAAATTTAGTTGTTTCCGTACAAGAGAACAGATAAAATACTCAAGCTTCGCACCTTTTAATTCATCAAAAGCGTTAGACGGTAAGAACTGAAAATAAATTTTCAAAGTGAAATATGCTGCCAATGGTTTTAATATAAATAAGGAGATTTCCATGAGTGAACACGTTATTGTTATCGGGGCGATTGCCCTCGGTCCTAAGGCGGCTTGCAGGTTTAAGCGACTTCATCCCAAGGCGAAAGTGACCATGATCGACAAGAACGATACAATTTCCTATGGTGGTTGCGGCATCCCATACTTTGTTGCAGGTGAAGTGTCTGAGTCTATGCAATTACGTACCACGAGTTTTAATATGGTTCGTAACAAAGAGTTTTTCAAGGAGGTAAAAGGCGTCGATGTTTTTTCTCTCACAGAAGCCCTTCGGATAGATCGTGAAAAAAAACATGTCCATATCCGTCGGCTTGTCAGTGGCGAAATAGATGTTTTGCCCTATGACAAGCTTGTTTTGGCTACAGGATCGACGCCAAGAAGACTTTATTTGCCGGGAGAGAACATGGAAGGCATCCACTACGTATCAAGCCCCTATGATGCCGTTAAGATTCGCGACGCTATAACTAAAGGCCTTGTTAAAAAGGCCGTAGTGGTGGGAGGTGGTTTTATCGGGCTGGAAATGGCCGAAGCCTTTGCCGATATGTGGGATATTGAGACTACGGTAATCGAATTAGCTGATCAAATCATGCCTCGATACATGAGCCTGAAGTTGGCCAGGATGGGACAGCGGCATATGGAGGAAAACGGTGTTTCTTTTCATCTAAATGAGACAGTTAAGCGGTTTGAGGGTGAAGGCCGGGTAAAAAGAGTCGTGACCGACAAAGGCGTTGTGGAAGCTGATATCGTCGTTATTTCAGTCGGTGTTGAGCCAAACGATGATCTGGCAAAAAAGTCCGGACTCCAGGTTTCTGAACACGGCGGCATCGTAGTTGACGAACACATGCAAACCTCGGACCCCAATATTTACGCTGGCGGCGACTGCGTTGTTATTAAAAACCTGGTAACAAACCAGCCTTTCTATTTACCTTTGGGATCGATGGCCAATCGTCAGGGGCGCGTAATCGGCACAAATCTGGCTGGAGGCAATGCCCGGTTTAAAGGAGCTGTGGGGTCTTTTGTATGTAAAATCTTTGAGAGTTCAATGGCTGGTGCCGGATTATGCCGTAAAGTAGCCAAGCAGATGGGATACGATGCTCTTAGTGTTCTTCTCGTGCAGCTCGATCGTGCTCATTTTTATCCCACCAAACAACTCATGACTCTGGAGCTGGTTGTTGACAAGTCCACCCGTCGCATCTTAGGTATTCAAGGATTTGGCAGCTATGGAGATGCCATGGTCGGACGGATCAATGCAGTAGCGGGTATTTTGAAAAACCAACCGGAGATTGAGGATATCAGCAACTTTGAAATGGCCTATTCGCCGCCTTTTTCAGCCGCCATGGATATCCTGAATACCTTGGGCAATATGGCGGACAATGCTCTGGCCGGCATGAATCGTGGTTTAGGACCGGCAGAATTCGAGACCTTTTGGAAACAACACAAGGAAAGCAACTTCTTTCTGGACTGCCGTGAAACAGCAGACGCAGAACCATATCTCGAAAAATACCCTGAAGACTGGCACAACATTCCTCAAGGAAAAATTAGCCAAAGACTTGCGGAAATCCCCAAAGATAAGACAGTCTTACTTATTTGTAACACTGGCGGGCGATCTTATGAAGCCCAGATTATACTCGACGAGAATGGTTTTAAGGATGTCATCAATTTGCACGGAGGCATTGCAGGCTTGAAAAGTTGGGGGATGAATATATAGGTTTGATCAGGCGCAAAGGAGATATAACATATTTAATTTAATGATGTATTAAGCATCAATCTTATATTAATTGATTGGCGCCGTTGTAAAAACCACAGGCAGTATATTTCGGTTTAAAACGCTTTGGATAAATTAAAGGGTGCGAAACTTGAGTTGTATTTCTTAACGATGAACATCTTAATTGCTTTTTTCCCAAAATACTCAAAGTTGTTCACAAAAAACTTTTTACGAAGCCATCAAAACTTACACTTAAAAAATTAAAATAGTGTCTGAACTGTCTTTTCGTTCAGACACTATTTATCCCCTCAATCACTTCGACTTGTAATTTCAATCAGATGGTATCCAAACTGGGTCTGAACCGGCCCATGAACTTCTCCTGTTTTGTGACTGAATACCACACTATCAAATTCTGGAACCATTTGGCCTGGTGAAAACTCACCTAAATCACCTCCGCTTTGCTGTCCAGAGGGACATTTAGAATGCTGCCTGGCCATTTCAGCGAAGTCAGATCCTTCTTTAATTTGTTTTTTAATTTCTTCACATTTTTCCTGTGTATCAACCAGGATATGACGAGCTGTAGCTTTTGTCATGATTTCCTCCTATATTATCGAAATATTCTCTATCAAAACCTGACCATGGCAACCAGCGCCGCCTAAAAAACGTGTCCCTAATAGCTGCTGCATTTTTATTCCCGTCTGGTTGACCCTCTGGAATCACGTCTGCTCAATTAGAAATTTGATCCATCGGCGTTTCAAAAGGTGTAATGTTGACACATGCAAAACACCTTTTGAAACGCCGGTTGTTCCTCCGGTATACTGGTACATGGCAACATTATCAAAAGAGATATCCACAGGGTGTGGCCTTGAAGAACACTTTGCCAGAACATCTTTCCATTTATAAAGATTGTAGGCGGATTTAACATCTGCTGCAAGTTTTTTCTTTTTGGCGACAAGCTTGAACAATAATTTTTTTGGGAAGGGAAGATAATCGCCGATAGATGTATAAATAATCTGCTTTATCTTTGTTTTCGGTCTGAGATCTATCATCCTGTTGCCAAGCAGATCAAGGGTGATGAGAATTTTTGAGCCTGAATCGTTAAATTGATGGAGAAGTTCCCTGTCTGCATACAGAGGATTGTTCATGACCGCTATGGCTCCTATCTTCAATATGGCATAATAGCTGACAACGCAGGGAATAAGGTTTGGAAGAAGAATGGCTGCACGTTCTCCCTTTTTTATGCCAAAATCATTAATGCAAGCCGCAAAACGGTTTACCATATCATTTAACTCGCAATATGAAACCTTGTATCCCTGAAAATTCAGGGCTGTTTTATCAGGGAACTTTTCAGCCGATCTCTCTAAAAACTCCACAATGTGTGTTTCTTCGTATTCCAGTGTTTCCGGGACATTCTTTCCATAATGAGCTATCCACGGTTTGTTCTGATATCCGGTTTCATTTACCATACCGGTCTCCTTTTTAGTTGTTTAAAGGGAACTTTTATATTATATCTCCTTTGCGCCTGATCATAATGTATGTTGCACAGGTTGCTGTTTACAAAATATAAGTAAATGATTTCGCTGTAAAAATGTTATTTTCAACCCTTCCCGTCTTGATATTGATAGAAATCAAGGGTGCGAAAGTTGAGTTATTAAGTAGCAGAGCGAAACGATACCTCAACTTCAGGCACTCGTAACTTTAGTTCACTTGTAACTTTTTCCGGTTAGATTAAAGCAATTGTTTGTTCTATTAATATGTTAACACTTAAGACCTGGCACTTAACACGTTTCATCTTACCGGATTACCGGAGATTTAAATAATGAAAAAAGGTTTTATGTTCAAATCAATGCGTGTTGTCGTGGTTCTTGCTTTGTCTCTAACTGTAGCGGCGCTGCTTGTAACTCTGCGACCGAAAGCGAAACATCAGGTCAAAACGGAAACAGGGCGTCTTGTCGAGATTATGTCTGTTAAATCTGAAGATTTGAATATGATTATAGATGGCTATGGCACAGTTAAACCAAGGGAGACGTTGAAACTTGCGGCAGAGATTAAAGGACAGGTATTTGATGTTGATTCATCTTTTAAGGAGGGATCCTTTATCAAAAAGGGCGCTGTACTGATTAAGATAGATCCGCGTATATACCGGTTGGAAGTTGACAGGCAAAAGATACAGATAGAGCAGACCGAAGCTGAAATAAAGAAATTACGACAAGAGATAAAAAATTTTGATGCCAGCATTAAAATTACAAAAGCGAATGCGGCTTTGGCACGGAACGACTTTGAGCGATTAAAAAAACTTTCCATTAAAAATGTGGTGGCCCAAGCCACTCTTGATCAGGCAGAGCAGAGATATCTTGCAAGTCTTGAGCGTTTGCAGGGGTTTGAAAATCAGTTGAATTTAACAGGGCCTTTAAAAGAGCGGCTTGAAGCGCAGCTTGATATGGGGAAAGTTATGCTTTGTCAGGCGAAACTCGATCTTGAGAAAACAGATATTATTGCTCCGTTTGATGGGTGGGTGCTTATAAAGGATGTTGAAAAAGGCCGGTATGTAAATGCCGGGCAATATATAGGCAGTGTTTACAGCGACGGCGCTCTTGATGTTGAAATCCGCATACCGACAAAAGACATTAAGTGGTTTGTAACTGATTGGAAACAAGATGCCATGCCTGATGTTGAAATAATTTTCAGGGGCAATAACAGTCCTCATAAATGGAGAGGACGGGTTGCAAGAATAAAGGCTCAGGTGGATGAAAAGACACGGACGCTTCCTGTTGTTGTGGAAATCGACAGGAATTCAATAAAAGATAAAACCAGGGGCGGCGTTCAATTAAGACCAGGCACGTTTGTAACTGCATTGATAAAAGGGAAAAAAATTAAACAGGTATTTGTGCTTCCGCGTTATGTGATTCATGCAGGAGATATGGTCTATATTATGACAGACAATCGTTTAAAGATAAGGCCGGTCAACATTTTGCGCAAAGTCAGGGATTCCGTTTATATTGACAAGGGGCTGTCGGACGGCGAACTGGTGGTTAAATCTCCATTATCCGGCGTGGTGGACGGGATGAAAGTTAGAATTAACGCAACTATTCAGCCACAAATTCACACAGATGAACGCAGATAGAAGAGGCTCGGGGACGTCCTTAAATTGTTAAATAACTTTGTTTCAGTATATTGATATTTAATTACTTAAGGACGTTATATATTAAAACGAATAAGGCATAACCCTTTATTATAACACAATAAAAATATATTATCTCCTTGACATAAAATAACCTCCTGATAGCATAGAGTCGCCAAATT
>JAFCZU010000515.1 GCA_019314185.1 Deltaproteobacteria bacterium
TTTTCAGACAGGATGGTGATGCTGAAAGCAGGAAAAGTCTTTTGTACCGGAGAACCACGACAAGTAATGACGGTTGAAAACATAAAGTCCGTATACGGAGTAGAATCGGAAATAATCTCGATCAACGGTCATCCGTATATATTACCAACCAAGCCTGTGAATGAACAAGGGTGAAGTTCGGATTAATCTGAAGACTATTTTATAGTCTAAAAACGATATAGGGTTTAAACGGTTAAATAAGGAGCCTATTACATTGCTTTGGAAATTAACCAAAGGGATAAACTTTTAGTTTGGAGTTACAAGTGAACTAAAGTGAGCTAAAGTTAATGAGTCGCTTTGCTCCATCTTTTTATATAAAATTGACTGCGCTAAAAGCGTATTCCTCAACTTTAGTCACTTGTAACTTTAGTCACTTATAACTTTTTTGTAGTTTATTAGGAGAGTTTAAATGAATTGGGAAGCTGTTAAAGACGATACGTACTATCGCGGACGAAGATTGGAGGCTGAAGCACGAAAAGATTCTGATACAAATCAATGGCATGAGTATGCAAAGCTAAAGACTCTTAAGGGCAGCTATGCATTAGGAATTTACGGATATATGAATGCCGCATACCTGTTCGAAGCTCGTGGTGAAATGGATGCCGCGGTGTCCGCATACAAAAAGGGACTGTCTGCCGCAATGCTGGCTGGGAACAAGGAACTTGCAGTCATTCTTACGTATCGGGCGGCACAGATTCATGAACAGGCAAAGAACTGGAACGCATGCATTGCGGTTTATGAAAAACTTGCGATTTTCTGCGAGGAGAAAAAGGCATATTTTCTTGCCGCGGATGCCTATGAACACGCAACCGAGATCATGGTGAAATCAGGCTTGGATGTAACGCATTACAGCAAACCGATCGATATCTGGGAGCAAAACGCACTATACTGGGAAAAACACGGCCACGACCATGACGCTGTGTGGAGCCGACAGCACATCGAGCTTTACAAAAAGCTGTTCGGGGTGAAAAAATGATTGGAGTCTTATTCCACGGACCGGAGGTGTTCGATTCCGGCTGGGGATCTCGGATTATCGACGTTATGAAAGCTTTAGATGACGTGCGCTGTGTGTTAGCCGGAGCCATGGGGCGCACTGCGGTAATTGATAATGGATTGGAGGAAATCGAGTTTTGGTGGAAAATGCCCGGAGCCTGTATCCATGATCTGGCGTCACAGGTCGATGCCGTTATTATCGTCAATTACGCAAAATCCGAACAAGCAGGACTTGTCTTTGGGGCCATGGTCGTTGAACGAGCAAAGGTAAACATCCCAATTATACAGGTGGAATGCAGCGGACCTTTCTTTGTAGAATGGGTTGAAGGATGCGATCCGCATATAACCAGCGTATTGCGGCAAATGGAAATTCCACAAAGAGATGAAATACTGATCAAACCATCTGTTTGGGAAGCGGACGGAAAAGTATACCGTCGCATGACAACGGCTGCTCCCGGCGATTTTATCCTCATAAACGGCATTATGGCCGGCCGGGCAACCAGAACGGAGATTGTAATTGTATGTAAAGACGGCCACATAATCGAAATTCAAGGGGCAGACATCAAAGAGCATGGAATTGAAAAGTTGGACCGGTTCGGAGGCGTGGATCTGCAAGCAGTTAAGTTGGCCTCCACCAATACGCTTCGACGCATGGAACATACGCCCCGGACACAAAAGACAAAGGGATGCGGGGTGGTGTTTATCGACCACGCCGGCATGCATGTGTACGATTTAGCCCATGAAGCAGAAGGTGTCGTCACGGTAGGAGACGATACAACCGCTGTTGTTGGAGATATCCTATACCGATTCCAAATTCCAGTCATCGGCATCGTGGACGGAGACGCAGACATGATACTCCAAAACGGTCACTTCACATCAAGATCGGTGAGACTGACTGTGCAAGAAGATGATCTGTTCGGGCTAAAAGTCTTCGAGACAGTGTTTCAAGGCAAACAAGAAATTGATGCCGGCTTTGAGCAGGTACGTAACCAAATCATAGAACTCGCTGAGAAATCTGAGCAGGTATGCAGCAGCGAAACCTTCAATAACAACGAGTGGCACATCCATAACTTAACATCCAGCCCCATTGCCGAACCAATTTGAAAAACAAGTGCAGCGAAGACAAAGGCCAGGATCGTGTTAAACGCCTTCCCTCGCACGCTCTGCGCCAACGTCCCGTAAATATTTGTAATATTCACATCAATGTCGTTAACTTCGTGGTGATTAATAATAAAATCGCCTAATTTAATAGTATAGGAATTTCCTATTTTATGCCTAATAAATTCAGTCCCATAGGATATAGGTGGATTTTTTTGAACGTCCAACATCGAACATCGAACCTTGAACATCGAATGATGAAATCGCTCCTGCCCGCCATCGCGAGTTGTACTCAATGTTCTTCGTTCTTTTGTTGTCTCGCTCAGGCGAGGCGGGCGGGTCGCTCTGCCGATTTATAAATTGGCAGAATTCCTTATTCAAAATTCGATGTTGGACGTTCGATGTTCGACGTTCATCTTTTAAGCCCGCCCGAAGGGCGCTAAGTTCATGACATTGATATTGACCTTACGGCTTGCCTGATAAACGGTATTAATTGGAGATTAATTTGAGCGACTACACCGTTTTTCCAAATGCGCCCATTACAGAAGCTGTTATAGACATAAAAGCTCAACTCCCTGAGGAAACAAATCCAAATTGCACATCGGCCCGCCGCTTAGCTCTACGAGGCCCCAAAACTTGAAAAGCAGATGAAAAAGACTTTTGATATAAAAGTTTTCATATCAAGCAGAGAATCCTGTTGTGAGGAGTGTCATGAAAATCTTGGACGAAAGGCCTGGATTACACTCGTAAAAGACAAAGGAGCGCTCTGCCTGTCATGTGCCGACCTTGATCATCTTGTATTTTTGCAGGCCGGTGACGCTGCGCTGACGCGACGTGCACGAAAACATTCAACCTTATCGGCAGTGGTCTTAAATTGGAGCCGTGCCCGAAAACGATATGAAAGGCAGGGTCTTCTTGTCGAAGTCAAGGGGCTTGAACAGGCTGAACAAGAATGTCTTGCCGACAGTGAGGTTAGAGCGCGCCGAGGAGAACGTGCCGCGGCACGGCGGGCAGAGCTTGATCAACAATACATAGAGCAGTTCGCCCGACAAGTATGCAAACTTTTTCCAGGGTGCCCGCATGGAAGGGAATTGAGCATTGCCGAACACGCTTGTCTGAAATACAGCGGCCGTGTCGGACGTTCGGCAGCAGCCAAATCTTTTGACATGCAGGCAATTCAATTGGCTGTAATTGCACATATTCGACATGCTGAAACAAAATATGATTTTCTTCTCGCAAAAGGCTATGACAGATTCGATGCACGGGCCATGATAAAAGATTTAATCGATCAGATTCTGATGAAGTGGAGAGAGACAATGACTCCAACGATATTTCGAGAAAAGGGTGGGAACCACTAATCGAATCCGCGCGCAAATGGCTCAAAGCTGTCTGGAAAGACTGGATAAAAGCCAACAAACGAATTCAGGTCGATTACCCGTTACGTCATAGATACGGTATCGCTCCCAATGTTCTCATACGCGCCTCCCTTCCTGATGTTTACCGTCTGAATAAGGAACTGGGCAAGGACAGGACCAGGAAGCTGGTGCGTCTAATCGAAGATGGCTTTTTCTTCAAAGCGGAGAACACGGAAGTCTCGTCCATGACAGCGGCTGATTACTTCCAGTATTGCAAAATCGCCTATATAGCCGGGAAACGCAAAGAGGAGACAGTCGATGAATCTTTGTCTGGTCGAGAGATGTATAGCCGATATGCCGACGGCCGGCACGAAGGGCTTCTGGACATAGATCCAGCCTCCGAGCAGGAGTTTCCTTACTGTTTCGCGCCAGTTCTCATACAGGCAAGAGGGTTTCAAGGTTGAGCTACGAGGCGAATCTATCGGCAGAATGGTAGAGACGATGCGCATGTTCCTGGCAATCCACGAGGGAAAGCTTCCCATTTCTATCGCCAATCCGGAAGGCGTCCTCAAACGACTTCTGGCTCAAGACAACATCGGAATCATTCCCTCTTACGCCTCGCTGCACAGGTCTAACCAGCATTTCAGCCAGGATGAAGATGTGTTCGACGTCATGCGCTACGATGATCTGGGCCGATTCAAGCGCCGGATAACCCCTTTCGTCACATGGGAACCCTTGCCCATCCTTAAGCCAAGAAACGCATGAACAGGGAATCAGCTTCGAGTTAAACAGCCCGCATGAAGCCAATCCCAGGATAGAAGTCATGACTAAAATTATGAAGTAGCGCTTTGATATGTAGTAGAGGCATAGCGGGCAGGTATTATGGTTATAAAGGTTGTAAAGAGGGAAAGGGTTGTGCATTGATGAATTCCTTCGGGATGGATAACTTCCTTTGGAAGAGATGATTTGCTTCACAAAGGATGAGTTCTTTATGTACACCTTCGGTAGAAGGTACGGAGCTTTTACCCTTAATGTGACAAAATAGAACTAATGATCATGAACAGCTTGACTCAATATTTCCGCAACCCACTGATTGATGCTTTTACCGCTGGTTTCCGCAGCCATACCAACGGCGGCGTGAATGTCCGGCGATATGCGAAGCATCAGTTTGCCGGAATAGTTTTTTTGCGGTTTCCTGCCAAGTTTTTCATAGGTTTCAAGATAATCATCAACCGCTTCCTCGAAGGCGGAGCGCAGTTCTACCACAGACTCGCCATGGAACCCTACCACGTCTCGAATGCCGGCAATATGCACAACAAAGCAACCGTCTTCATCGCTGTATTCAATGCGGGCCGCATAACCCTTATGCTTCATGGTCTTCATGGTCTCACCCCTGTTTGTTGTAAAAATTTGCGAGCATCGCGCACTTGATATGGCTTTGCTTCCTTGTGTGGATGGGGCCGGTGAAAGGTGGCGACAAAACTATTCAACTCGAATCGCACAGGCGAACCTCCACCTTCAACGGTTTGCGCTCCGAGCGCTAGGAGCCTGTCCGAGAATTCTGATCCTACTGCAAAAGCGTGAGAAGCGGCCCAAATTTCCAAAAATTTGGTCTCACTTTCACACTTTTTCGTTACGGACATAATTCTCGGACAGGCTCCTATAAACAATGCTTCAATACGCTGCCATTTCAAGCTGGCTGGAACAGACTTGCCGAAGATGAACTCCATGGTTTTGCGGTGTGTGCTGTTCATATTTTTATATGAACAGCATATTTTGATGCCCTCGTAAAAAGTCCATGAAGATTTTTATAACCACAATATAGTGTATGATCGCTTATTTTACTACAACTATATGTTGCGGCAGCAATTGTGATTTTCGACTTTTTACGAGTTCATCATATTTTGATAGCATGTCAAAGTAAAAATCCGATCCCAAAGGGGCCGGCTTTGGTCTAAGCCCAGAGGGGATTTGTTTTGTTGGCAGTCCATTGATTTATCGAAATCCCAAATATCAAACTGCAAACAATTTCCAATGACCGAAATTCGAAAATCCAAACAATGTCTTGCCCTGAAAAGTTTTGGTCATTGAATATTGTAATTTGTGATTTTAGACACAAAAATCCAAGGCAAAGCCATCTATCTCTGACCTGGCCCAAAGGACCAGGTTTTTCAGGACAAAATAAATCGGGGTATTGACACATGAATTCCCGCCTTAGCACGAATGACCGTGCCTGTGCGTGGTATCTTATTTCTCGTCATTCCAGCGGGAATCCAGCAAATTAGCATAGCAAAACAGTTACCACAACTTATTGAGAAGATGCAAACTTCCGTTGTAAGTTATTGATTTTACAGGCTACCCGAACTTGTTGAAAAGTTGCTTATTTCTCTTGAAATATTCTATGATATTCGGCCTATTGGCCAGGTAGATTGGCAGGTTGAGAATGATCCGCCCTTTAGTTACTATCTTTTCATAAGGAGCGGCGGAAACCAGTATGCCAAATTTTTGTCCGGTTAAATCCAGGTAATGTATAATATTTTTATAATGTCTTTTCTGTATTGACGTCGTGGCCT
>JAFCZU010000516.1 GCA_019314185.1 Deltaproteobacteria bacterium
GTCCGGGTATACAGAGCCGGTCAATATATGGGTTATCGTTGCTCTTGACCCCGCAAATCGTAAATCCTCTGTTCTTATGAAAATGACAAAACCATTGAGCGAATGGGAAAGTCGGAAATGCAAAGAGCTTGAGCCTATAATCAGGGAAGCAAAAAGTGCGTGGCAAAACCAGCAGGCGCGAATCAAATCCTTACGAGGGAAGTACGGCAAAGCAAAACACGATGAACTCAAAGGCATTGAAGCTGAAATCCTGGAAATTGAAAACGATCTTGTTGAAGTGCCAAATCATCCGCAAGTATGGTCACAGGACGTCACGACAGAACGCTGCGGTTCATTGATGGCCGAACACGATGGAGTGATGTCAATTCTTTCAGCCGAGGGAGGGATTTTTGACATTATCGGCGGTCGATATTCAAATGGAATACCAAACCTTGATTTATACCTGCAAAGCCATTCAGGCGATCCGGTAAAAGTTGACAGAGGAAGCAGGGAATCAGTGTATCTTGATCGGCCAGCTTTGTCTCTTGGACTATCACCACAACCAGAGGTTTTAAGAGGTCTTGTTGATAAGCCTGGATTCAGAGGTAAGGGACTGCTCGCAAGATTCCTTTATTTGTTACCCAAGTCAAATCTTGGTTATCGGAAATTAGAAACCGAGCCAGTATTAGAGGACGTTGAAAAAGAGTATTGCAACCTGGTTGATTCATTATTGGATATTGAGCAGGCAGAGGATGAGCAAGGGGAAAAGATTCCATACATTTTGAAACTTTCCAAAGAAGCCTATCAGGAGTGGCTTGAGTTTGCACATGTGGTTGAGAAAGGCCTGAGAGAGGGCGGAAGGTTTGAATATATAACGGACTGGGCTGGAAAATTACCAGGTGCAGCCGCAAGAATAGCCGGTTTACTGCATTGCGCTAAAAATCCTTATCAACCTTGGGTGGAAAATATCAGCCTTAAAACAATGCAGAGAGCGCTTGAGCTCGCTTCAATCCTTTCAAGCCATGCCTTAATAGCCTTTGACATGATGGGAGCTGATAAAGCACTTGAACAGGCACGTAAAATCTGGCGATGGATTGAACGTGGCAGCCAAGAATCATTTAGTAAGCGGGATTGTTTTAATGCTTTAAAGGGCACTTTCCACAAAGTTGTGAATATGGATGAGGCTTTAAAAGTGCTGCAAGAAAGGAATTACATTCAAGAGATTCAGCAAAAAACAGGTGGCCGTCCATCTATTAAATATAATGTAAATCCTGAGCTTATAATAAGGTGGAGATAATGAGCTGGCGTCAAAACATGGGAGCAGAATTAAAAAATGAACCTTTTGAAACCTATGCGCAAAAGCCGCAAAAGGAGCAAAAGGCTGAAAAAAGAACTCAAAAAGATGCTTTTGCTACTATTGCTCTTATTGCTCCTAAGGTTCAAAAGGTAAAAACACCTGAGATTATAATCAAGAAAATGTCGAATTGTCTTCACAGTAAACCGTGCAGATTTATATCTCTTGTGAATGACAGGCAGGTATGCAGCAAAAACAATCAACCTATCTTTGACATGACTGTATGCCCTGGTGGCCTAAATGGAAACGCTTTGAAGATAAACCGAAACCGCAAAAGAAACAATGACCTGCCATCGCCAAGATTTAAGGCAAAGGAGAATTCAGAAATGAGCGAAGAAAATTTCTTTAACTTCCCGATTGACAAATATCCCAAAACATATTTGGGGCCGTCACAACCAATGCAAGGGTTTCTTACAAACCTTATTCCCCATGCACAACAAACGTTTCAGCAATTTCCTGGGCAACGCAAAGAGTATTATAACCATGCCAGGGGTGATATCGGCAGGGGATATGATACAGCTATTGCAGATGTAGGAAAAACATATCAAAGCACAGTGCAACCAGCTCTACAGCAGACTATGAACGATCTTGGAAGGCGTGGCATGCTGAATTCAAAGCTGGCTGGTGACACAATAGCTGGAACTGCAAGAGGTGTTGGTCAAAATATATTAGGCCAGCAATCACAACTTCAGCTCGGGCGACAACGGCAATTTGCAGATTTAACACAACAGGAAGGCCTGGGCATGTACCAACATCCGCAATTACTTACAAATTTACTGGCACAAGGACGATTCGCAGAGGAGTCTAAGCCGGATAGGCCGTATAAAACGTTTGCTAATTTACTAACGTCCCTAATGGGATACGGCAGTATCCAATAACCGAAAATACATAACCAATTAGTACAGTTTCCACATATTTTTAACGTAACAACAAAACACTTTGGAAAGGAAAAAAGCATGAGCAATTTTGGTATATCAAATATGCTAGCACATTTATTAAACAAGCACGAGAAGGCAATCCTTCAATTTTCAGGCGGTAAGGATTCTTTAGCGATATTAAACCTATGTAAAAGCCATTTAGACCGGATTTTAGTTGTACACTTAGACACAGGTGCGGGGCTACCCCATATGGACGATTTTATACGGGAAGCGGTAGACCGTGTAGGCGGAACTCTAAGGATTATTCGGCCGGAAATGCCACAAGTTGATTCAATCCGTATGTTCGGTTCCCCTGTCGACATAGCACCGCTTAGAA
>JAFCZU010000108.1 GCA_019314185.1 Deltaproteobacteria bacterium
AGTTATGGAAATAAAAAATAAGATATCCTGTAAAATCCAGTTAATCCAGATAAAATAAACCAATAAACCAATGGACATCCCCAAGTCCGTTCTCGAAGAATTTCCAGACAAAGCAAAAATAGTAATAATTTACAAGGAAAATAAACCGATAGCCTGTAGTTTAATGGTTGGTTTTAAGCACATATTAGAGAATCCCTGGGCTTCGGCTTTAAGAAAATATAGCAGACTTAGTCCAAATATGCTTCTTTACTGGGCAATGATTGAATATGCCTGTGATAATGGATACTCACTGTTCGACTTCGGCCGTTCCTCCCCTGGCGAAGGAACCTACAAATTCAAAAAACAGTGGGGCGCCGAACCTGAGCCTCTGCACTGGCATTATATATCTATTAATGGCAAATCGGTTATCAATAGCGCATCGAAAAAATCCAAATTTACAAAAGCCATTCAGTACTGGCAAAAACTACCGGTGTCCGTTACCAAGATTATCGGGCCAATGATTAGAAAACATATAGGGTTATGATTCATTGCTTGTTAGGTTTGGAGCGCTCATGGACATATCGATCATTATTTTAACCTGGAACTCCGAGAAATATCTTAGTAGATGTCTTGATACGCTTCTCTTTGATCTTTGCTCCGACCGTTTCTATTATGAAGTTTTCATTGTAGACAATGGATCCTCTGATAACACAATTTCAATAATTAAATCATTTGAGGTTCAATATCCTCATCATATTATTCCTATATACCTAAGCACCAACACCGGCACCACTTACTCCCGCAACCTTGCCTTAAAGCAAGCTAAGGGAGATTATGTTATTATAATGGATTCTGATATCGAAATTTGCCAACAAGGAACAATCAGACGATTATTAGACACATTCTATGATAAGGAAATAGGACTCGTTGTTCCTAAATTACTTTATTCCAATGGCTCTCTTCAGAAATCGACCGACGATTTTCCAACTTTGTTTACCAAAGTCTTTCGGTACCTCTTTCTCAGGTGGATCGAAAAAAGGGAGCAGAGCGCTACTCGGTCATCAGGTTTAACTGAAGTCGACTATGCGATTTCGGCGCTATGGGTATTGAAGAAGGAAGTGTTGAAAAATGTAGGGCTGCTGGACGAAAATATATTCTATGCTCCAGAGGATGTTGATTACTGCCTGCGTATCTGGTTGGCAGGTAACAAGATTGTATATAATAACGAAGTCTCCGCCATTCACCATGCGCAGGAAATATCAAGAGGGTTGAAAATAGATCGAGCAGCAATAAATCATATCAAGGGGTTAGTCTATTATTTTAAGAAGCATAAATACGTTCTCAGTCGTCCGAGAATACACAAAAAGTGCAACTAACCCCCAAGAGCCAGAAAATGAAAATTCTCCACATCCTGGACCATAGCCTCCCACTTCACGATGGCTACAGTTTTCGCAGCCAGAATATTTTTCATGCTCAACGCAAGAGGGGCTGGCTGCCCATAATTGTCACATCCCCAAAGCACGAGGAAAGCTGGAAGGGGCCTTGGACAAAAGAAGAGCAAATCAATGGATTCCATTACTATCGAACAGGAGCAATCACGCACAACGGCATTCCATTTGAAGCAGAAGTTCGACTTATGAACGCTCTTGGGAGGCGCATTCAGGAAGTAGCCGAACGTGAAAAGCCAGACGTGTTGCATGCCCACTCACCAGTGCTCAACGCTCTTCCTGCTCTTTGGGTGGGACGTAAACTCGGAATCCCGGTAGTTTATGAAATCCGTGCCTTCTGGGAAGACGCTGGAGTCGATCAAGGCACTTACACTCAGGACTCTTGCAAATACAAGCTGGTAAGATCTATCGAGACCTGGGTTTGCAAAAGAGCCGATCAAGTTGTAGTTATTTGCAATGGTCTAAAAAACGATCTTGTAAAAAGGGGAATTTCTTCGCAAAAGATTACGCCTGTTTTTAACGGCATAAATCCGGATGATTTTAGACCTTGTGAGCCTGATACAGAATACCAAAAAGCATGGAACCTAGAAGGAAAAACAGTTATCGGTTTTATCGGGTCCTTTTATCGCTACGAGGGGCTTGATCTTCTCATCAACGCCTTCTCACGTCTGATTTCCTCGCCTCCCAGCTCCCAAGCCTCCAAGCTTCCCGGCCTAATCCTGCTTCTAGTCGGTGGAGGCGAGGTCGAAGAAGAATTAAAGGCGCAAATAAAGAACTTAAATCTCGAAGACAAAGTTATCATGCCAGGCAGAATACCTCATAACCGCATCCCCGGAGTATACGCTTTAGTCGATATTCTGGCATATCCCCGTTATTCCATACGTCTTACAGAATTAGTGACGCCACTAAAGCCGCTGGAGGCAATGGCTATGGGCAAAGCCCTGGTCGCAAGCGATGTTGGCGGACACAAAGAACTGATCCAGCATAATAAAACTGGTCTTCTATTTTCTGCCGGCAATGAAATGGCACTGGCAGAAGCACTTAAGCGTATTTTAGACGATGATTCTTTGCGTAAAAATCTGGAATCCAAAGGCCCGGCCTGGGTACGCGAACATCACACATGGGAAAAAACAACCTCGATTTATGAAACCATATATGCTAATGCACATGGGAGATGACTTTGCTGAACTGAAAGAAATTTAGCCGCAGATTAACGCGGATAAAGATTAAAAACTTAAATACGTTAGCCACGAATGACACGAATGGACACAAATAAAGAAAAAATACTTTATAAAGATTTGTTCGATAGAATTAATTTTTTCTTATTCGTGCAAATTCGTGTTCATTCGTGGCTGAAATAAATAATTAGCCACAAACACACACAGACCTGTATAGACAAAACAATATCTGTCAAGAATGAAGACACTGTTAGTTTTCCTCATATAGTTTGGAGAGTCAACAAAACATGGACATCCCGGGCTTTAAAATGATTGAAATGATTAAAGAACAGGTTAGAGAAGGAATTCATCGTTTTACAGTGCATGGGCTCGAACGATGTGTGGAACGTTGTATCTCGCCTAATGAAGTAAAGTGTGCTATATTATCAGGTGAAATCATAGAGAAATATCCAGAGGATAAATATGGTCCAAGTTGCCTTATCTGCGGAGTCAGTAAAGAAGGAAAATATTACATGTACAATGTTCTATTGACCCTGTTTGGATTATTACTGCATATGATCCAACTTTGAATCCGGATAAATGGGATAAGGATTTTAAGAGGAGGCAAAGAATATTATGAAATGCGCTGTTTGCCATCATGAAATGGTAAGTGAAAAAGGAGAAATTGATCTCAGGATTAATGGAAAACTATATCTTGCGAGAAATGTCTTTTATGAACAATGTCCTTCTTGTGGGGAAAAAATTTTTTCTCCGGAAACCACTGAAATTTTATTTGAAAAGATCAAGAATAAGGAATTTGTTGAGCAGATGATTAATGTGCCGGTATTAGATGGAACTTACGGGTAAAAGCAAAAGATACTATTTATTCTCCGTGTCCTCCGTGTTCTCCGTGGTGAGACTGTTTTTCTTCGTGTTCATTCGTGGCTGAAATAAATAATTAGCCACAGACACACACAGACCTGTACAGACAAAACAATATCTGTCAAGAATGAAAACCCGACGCCGATACATTCACAGCATAGAAGAAAAAGGAATAACTTGGGTACGTGAACACCACACATGGGAAAAAACCACATCCGTATACCAGGAAATATACGACAAAGCGCTTGGACATTAAAGACATTAGACAGGATTAGCTGGAATGAAACCTCGAATCCCCAAAGGCGGCTTTTTTGCCGCAAACTATAGAAACCGGAAACTGGACGATCTGGAGCATCGGTTAAAGGAAAGCGGTGCTCAAACTCTAACTTTCCATGATGAAGGGCTTGTCCTTGGTGCGTGGAAAGAGTTTCCGGGCCAGGGGTTATGGTCAGGCAATAATGTCGCGGTGGCCTACGATCTTGATCTGACCAATGAAGCTGAACTTTTGAAGTCGGTCGACTTGGGACACAATGAGCGCCCTGATTCCGGGCAACTACTATGGACACTATATAGAAAATTCGGGCTCGATTTCCTGGACAGGTTGCGGGGAGCATTCGGTTTTGCACTTTGGGACGGTGAAAAGGATGAACTTCTCGTTGCCACAGATCCGTATGGGATACGTCCTGTCGTGTATTGCAACAAAACAGCGCAATTTATAGCAGCATCGCGGATTCGCCATATCCTCCTTGTTCCCGATGTTTCGAGAGAAATTGATCCTGAAGCAATTTATCACTACCTGTTTTTTCAAGCGATTTGCAGTCCCGTCAGTATTTACAAAGCGATCCGCAAGCTCGAACCCGGCAAAGGGTTGAGATTCACAAACAAAACATTAAAGCTCTTTACTCATTATGATATCCGATATCAACCCGATATTTTTCGTGACGAGTCATACTGGGTAAATGCTATTCCCTGCGAGGTAGAAAAGGCTGTAAAAGTTTATGAACCCTTATCTGCCTATGAAAAAACAGGCTGTTTTCTTTCCGGAGGAACAGATTCGAGTTCTGTAGTCGGCTATTACAGAAAGCTCACTAACAGGCCCCCAAAAACATTTTCGATCGGCTTTAATGAAACAAAATACAATGAACTCGACTACGCCAATATAGCCGCCCGTCGTTTTGGCACAGAACAAAACGATTACTATGTGACACCCCAGGATGTTCTTGATCTGATTGATGTGCTGCCACGCATCTACGATGAACCATTCGGAAACGCCTCGGTAGTTCCAGCCTATTACTGTGCCCGAATGGCCCGTGAGGCTGGAGTTGAAGTGCTGCTTGGCGGCGACGGGGGAGACGAGATTTTCGGGGGAAATGAGCGGTATGTTACGAATCTGGTGTTTGAAAAATACTTCTTGCTGCCCCGAATTGTGCGTGTTTCACTGTTGGAACCTCTTCTTGCAAAGCTTCCGTCAGTGGGACCTCTATACAAGGCAAACCGTTACATTCGCCGGGCCAACATTCCTAACCCCAAGCGCTTTTTTTCCTATAATCTGTTGGCCGAAACAGACCCGGCAGAGATTTTTCAACCCGAGTATCTTGCTAAACTTGACACCAATTGTTTTATTGATCTTGCCAGGTTGCATTATGATCATGCTGCTCCTGCACACGATACAGACAGGCTTCTTTATATCGACATGAAGTTTACCATTACAGATAACGATCTCCGAAAAGTCACACAGATGGTCGAAGCAGCAGGTGTGAGAGTCCGTTATCCCCTTCTGGACCGGGATCTGGTGGACTTCGCAGCGACTATCCCTCCAACTCTTAAAGTCAAGACGGGCAAAAACCGCTACATATTCAAACAAGCTATGGAGGGATTTTTGCCGCAAGAAATCATCAGAAAGGCAAAACACGGCATGGGACTTCCCATCGCGCCGTGGTTCAAGACCGATTCCGGACTTTCAGAACTGCTTAATGACACGCTCTTCAGCGGAGTTCCAAGGATCACCGAATATGTTCGTCCGGAATTTATCAATGAGATGAAATCAGCCTTTGAGATGGATAACACATCCTACTACGGAGACAATTTATGGGTATTATTGATATTGGAACTATGGATAGAAAGGGTTGAGGAGACGGAATAATCGTATTATGTTCTTGCATTTTGAATAGGAGAATAGGCCACCATGTCCACTCATAAATCTATTGAAGTGTTTCTCATAGCGGATCCGGAGTTGGCCTCCGGACGGGACACAATTAACCACGAAGAACCGCTTATTGAAGGAGGTTTGATCGACTCGATGGGAATACTGAAGCTGATCGCATTTCTTGAGGAAGAATACAAGGTTACCTTTGAAGACGAAGATATCACAGCAGAAAATTTTGCTACAATCAATGCAATTGCTGCTCTTGTTCAAAAACATGATGGTTTGAACAAATCAGCACGAGAATAAACTATGATCATCACCCTTTCTGATTGTCTAAGAATCCAGGCTCAGAAAACTCCCGATAAAGAAGCATTAGTCTATAGGGAACGCCTGATTACTTATGCCGAACTTGATGATGAGGTAGATCGAGTAGCTGCAATGCTTCTCAATATTGGTCTTGCCAAAAATGACAGGGTTGCCGTATTCATGGAAAAGTCTCCGGAAGAGGCAGCATCACTGTTAGCGGTCAGTCGGGCTGGCGGCATATTTATAGATGTTAATCATCTTTTAAAGGCCCCTCAGGTTTTGCATATTCTCATGGATTCGGGGACTAAATTCCTCTTCACAACGTGTCAGCGGTATAAAGTTCTTGCTCCTGTCTTGAACGAATGCCCGGATTTGAAATATCTTATTCTCCACGGTTCTGGGGAAATTCCTGGAAAGATCAGGGTAAAGGTCATAGATCGAGGAGAATGGGGCAGTGAAAAATTGCGACCCCTTCAGCGCCGCATCGTCGAGACAGACGTAGGCGCTATCATATACACTTCCGGGAGCACTGGAAACCCCAAAGGTGTTGTCCTGTCTCACAGGAACCTGGTAGCCGGCGCCGAAAGTATAGCAACCTATCTGGAAAATACACCGGCAGAAAAGATCTTAAGTGTTCTTCCCTTCAGCTTTGACTATGGGCTGAATCAACTGACGACCAGCCTCTATATTGGCGCCACTTGCGTTCTTATGAACCACCTTTTTCCCAATGACATACTTAATGTTTTGGAGAAGGAGTCCATCACCGGACTTGGACTTATTCCGCCTTTGTGGCTTCAGCTTTTACAGAAAGAGTGGGATTATACCCGGTTTCCGGCCTGGCGCTATCTTACGAACACAGGTGGGACGTTACCGGAGTCTGCGGTTCGCGAACTTCAGCGCAGACTTCCCAATACTCAGATATATCTCATGTATGGCCTTACAGAGGCATTCAGGGCCACGTATTTACCTCCGGAAGAGGTTGACCGCAGACCTGCCAGCATCGGCAAGGCTATACCAAACGCAGAGATCTGGGTGCTCAACGAAAAAAAGGAGCATTGCAAACCCGGAGAAGAGGGAGAGCTCGTTCAGCGAGGAGCTCATGTAGCGATGGGGTATTGGAATGATCCAGAGCAAACACGCGAACGGTTTCGGCCAAATCCTTTTGCTCCACCAGATCTCCAGATGGAAGAACAGGTAGTATTTTCCGGTGACAGGGTAAGGATGGATGAGGAAGGTTTTATTTATTTCATAGGTCGACGGGATGAGATGATCAAGACTTCGGGGTATCGAGTAAGTCCCATGGAGATCGAAGAAATATTATACAATACAGGTTTGGTTAAACATGCTGTATCTTTCGGCATTCCCGATGAAATACTGGGACAATTGGTAATTGCTGTAGTTTCACCGTCCGATGGTACACGTCCTGAGACAAAAGAACTGATAATTGCCTGCTCCAATATCTTACCTAATTACATGGTGCCCAAAGAGATAGCAGTATGGAACGATCTGCCACTAAATCCAAATGGAAAAATTGACAGACAAGCGGTGAAAGCACAGTTCGAATCACGAAAGCACGAAAGTACGAAAGAGGGAAAGAAAAACTGAATATTCACTACAAAGGATAGAAGTGGAGAAAAAACAATAGGATGATCCAGGATAATAAAATACCAAGAAATCAACATGCTTTTGAGGTGTTGAGTAAGAGGATTATAGGTGCTGCGATTAAAGTTCATAAGTTCCTTGGCCCAGGGTTCCTGGAAAGTATATACGAGGCTGCGTTAATGGTGGAGTTTTCTGAACAAAATATTGCTCATGAATCTCAAAAGGAAATTAAAATAGAATATGCTGGTATTGAGGTTGGTACACATAGACTCGACCTTCTTGTTGAAAAGCAAATCATTGTTGAGTTGAAAGCTGTTAAGGAACTTGCGGATATCCATTTTGCACAACTTCGATCCTACCTTAAAGCCACAGGACTAAAGACAGGCCTGCTGATAAATTTTTCCAAGCCAACTTTAGAAATTAAGCGAGTAGTAAACTAATTTTTTTCGTGTTTTCGTTCTTTCGTGATTTCGTGATGAGGAGTATCTTTGAAAGATCACAATGCCCTACAATCAATTCTTAAATATTTCAAAATATCCGACGGAAAAATCCTTATAGGGGGAAAAACGGCTGAGGAGATCGCAGCAGATGTAGACACTCCGTTTTATGCCTATGACCTCTCGATTGCCAAGAAAAAATATGAAATGCTCAGCGCTGCACTACTGTCTGAAGTGGAAATTCATTATGCCATCAAGGCCAACCCACATCCAGAGATTGTAAAATTTTTTTCACAACTGGGCACGGGTTTTGATGTAGCTTCTGCCGGAGAGCTTAACATTGTATTAGCAACAGGAGTTGATCCCAAACGCATAGGTTTCGCAGGACCGGGAAAGCGTGAAGAGGAAATCCGCTTTGCCTGTCGGGCAGGCATTGGGAGTTTGAACGTCGAAAGTACGGGTGAACTCGATTTGGCAAATCGGATTGCTGCCGAGGAAGAGAAACAACTCAATGTCTGCCTGCGTGTAAATCCTTCATACGAACTTACCGGATCTGGAATGAAGATGGGAGGGGGCTCCAAACAATTCGGTATCGACCAGGAAATCATTCCGGATGTTCTTCGACGTTTTGATGATTGGCCTCATCTAAGTTTTCGGGGATTTCATATTTTTGCCGGTTCACAAAACCTAAATGCAGAAGCTATTTCATCGGCATTTGAAAAGGCTATTGATGCAGTGCTCAAGTTCATCCCCTATTGTCCTCAACCGCCTGCAATGGTGAATTTAGGCGGATTTGGTATTCCCTACTTTTTAAGTGATACAGAGCTGGATATCGATGTAGTCGGTTCCGCTATGAAAGAAATAATTAATGCACGAAAGAGCATCCTTGATGACGTTACGTTGATTGTAGAGACAGGACGATATCTTGTTGGGGAATGCGGTGTATACGTGAGCCGGGTGCTCTACCGCAAAGAGTCACGAGGTGAGACATTCCTGATTGTCGATGGTGGAATGCATCAGCATCTGGCAGCATCAGGCAACTTAGGGCAAATTATCAAAAAGAACTATCCCATAGCTCTTCCAGAAAGAATTCAGGGACCCCCTTTAGAAAAGGTCAATATTGTCGGGCCGTTATGTACGCCTCTGGATCGTCTTGGCAGCAAGGTAGCCCTTCCAAAAGCAAAGCCCGGAGACCTGATTGCGATTTTTGCGTCCGGAGCTTATGGATTCACCGCCAGCCCGAGAACATTTCTGGGACATCCGGAACCGACAGAAGTCATCCTATTTGATATATCTTATGAGCAGCCACGAATGACACGAATAATCACGAATAAAGAAAAGATTCTGTTGAAAAGCAGATATTAAACCACGAAGTGCACGAAGAGGTACGAAGATTCCGTGAGCCCACAAAACAAACCGAGGCAATTCGTAAATGAAAAAGAAAATAAAGCGCGTTTACCTTGACGTATGTGCATTAAGCAGACCATTTGACAATCAGGCGTTTTTGAGAATAAAATTAGAAACAGAAGCAGTTAACCTAATACTGTCAAAGATAAGGGCCGGAGAGTTTGACTTGGTCGTTTCACCAGTTCATTGGGAAGAAATAGGAGCCATATCTGGTGCTTTTGAAAGGATTGAGCTACAAGAACGGCTAAAATCGATAGAAAAATTTGTTAAGGTAGACTTGGCTGCTGCAAGGAATAGAGCTGAGGAACTGCACAATTTAAAGTTTGGGGTGGCGGATGCGGCCCATGTCGCATTTGCAGAACAATGGGGCGCAGAATTTATAAGTTGTGATGACTCCCTTATTAGAAAATGTTCAAGGCACAATATTGAGATATGGTGTGGCAACCCTGTTGCATTTTGTGAAAAGGAGAAACTCCGATGAGAGCAACAAAATACATGGCTGAAGAGTTAATGGTCAAGAAGGCGATCAAAGCATTAATCGGCGAGTTAGGGCCTATTGAGGCTAACCGTTTTCTTAACATGCCGAGGAAGAAAAGAATAGAGAGTGTCAGAAGGCATCGGGAATGGCAAAAGTGCTTGGACAAAGAAAAATTTTTTGGTCAGGTGTTTGGCGAAGAAACGTAAAACAATTCTACGAACCAGAGGCACGAAGATTGGATTTTGATGGTTTTGTAGTTACTTCGTGTTCTTTGTTGTCGGTTTGATATATTTTAAAAGCATGGAGGATGACTTTGCAGACCTGATATAGGAGAAATTCAGCCACGAATGACAAGAATGATCACGAATGAAGAGAAAATACTTTATAAAGACTTGTCTTACAAAATTATTGGTCTGGCAATGGAAGTGCACACTAAACTTGGTTATGGATTTTTAGAAAAGGTCTACGAGAACGCCATGATGGTGTTATTTAAAGGCAACGGGCTTGCGGCTGGCCATTCTCCTAAATTTTGGGAAAGAAAAGGTTAAATACGAAAGATTTGTTCAATAGAATAATTATAATTTATTCGTGTAAATTCGTGTTATTCGTGGCTGAATAAATTTAATTATGGATAATAGAACTTATGAATGCAGCGATAAAAGTTGAAAATTTGAGCAAGCGTTTTTTTGAACATGGAGGACTAAAATGCAAATAATAAAAAATTACAAGGAGTTAGACTTCGAAATACTGCCTAAAGAGGCAAGAAAGGAACTCTTGGATTTTTATGAGTTTTTAGTGGATAAATACAAAAAACACTTAGTCAAAGACACAAATAAAATTGGTCAAAGACACAAATAAAATTGATAAGGAGCTTGAAGAATTAAGATGGGAAATGGGGCAGAAGCTATATAGTAGTAGAGAGGAACTTTACCCATTCCCCTGACTCGTATAAGGAAGAATCTTGAATTCTTAAGAACGAGTTTAAACATCCACACTATAGATTTTGCAACCTCCTTAAAAGCAATTGATGTAAAGCTCAAGTATAATTTTTCTTTCTGGGATAGTTTGATAATAGCTTCCGCCCTGGAAAATAATTGTTCAATTCTCAATTCAGAAGATATGCAACACGGCCAGGTCATAG
The DNA here is from genome assembly GCA_019314185.1 of Deltaproteobacteria bacterium. The sequence goes on from JAFCZU010000108.1 coordinate 10,984, forward strand.
AAGATAATTTGAAGATTATAAATCCCTTTGAAATAAGTTTATAAGTTTACAGGGTCCCCAGCCCCATAGCTTCCAAGCTTTCTGACCTCTTGGCCTCATAGCATCTTTGATAGTTTTATAATTACTTCGTGTTCTTCGTGTCTTCGTGGTGACAAAAGGTATTTAAATAATAGGGAAGGCTTATGATCCCAAAAATTAAGAAAAAGCTAAAAAGTATCCTGCTTAAAACCGTATGGTCATTTGGGCCTGAAGACCTGATTCGTGTCATTCGCAAAATGGGCGTTCACAAAGGCGACGTCGTTATGGTTCATAGTTCCTGGAAAACTGACTCAGGTTTTCGGGGTACCCCCCAACAACTGGTTCAGGCTTTTATTGACACAGTGGGGCAGACCGGTACACTTTGCATGATGAGCATGCCGTTCCACAACATGACGGCTGCCGAGTATCTGAAAAAGGGAAAAGTATTTGATGTCCGAAAAACTGTATCCATGGTGGGATTGCCGAGCGAGATATTTAGACGGCGGAAAGATGCAGTTCGCAGTCTTCACCCGACGCATTCAGTTGCAGCCTGTGGCCCCAAGGCAGAATGGCTGATCGAAGGACATGAGAAGTGCCTTTCTCCTTTTGGATCGAAAAGTCCTTTTGATAAAATGGTACAAGCAAATGCAAAGCTATTGATGTACGATGTTCCCTTCAACACCATGACCTTCGAGCACTATTTGGAAGATCGGTTTCAGGAATCGCTGCCCCGGCCTTTATATAACGAGTCCCTGCAGGAAGGCAAGTGCCGGGACCAGTTCAAAACCGAAGTAATCGTGAAAACAAAGGTAATTGCCAACGAACTCAACATGCTCAGGTCTGACCGGTTAGAAAGCACACTGGGAGAATGGAATTGCCTTCGAACTGGCTCTGTGGCTCGGACTTCCCTAAAAGTGCTTTCGTGTCGGTCCGCGGTCCAGTACATAGCTGCATTGGATGGGCACATGAAACCATTTTACATCAGTCCGACGTCTTTATCGGGGATAGTTCCATGAACCTTATCATACTGGTATTTTAGCTCATTTGGGGGGCGCGAAACATGTGGAAAACAATAGCCGGATATGTCAATAAGTTTCTACAACTTTTCGGGATAGTACTTACGAAAAAGCGTCATATCGAGTCTCTTAATGAAGAGCGCATGATCCACAAACACCAAATTGATGTTATTCGACAACAGCAAGGTCATCTTTTAACGCAGATTGTACAGAACCAATCACGACAATTCTGTTGCTCCACGATTGCTGAGGCCATCGTTTTTTCTAAGGATCGGCCGGTGCAGTTGCACGCGTTATTAACCTCTTATATTAATAGAGTCAAGAGCCCGGTTCCCTTGCATATATTGTATTCAGCCAGTGATCCAAAATACTTAGAAGTATATGATGAAGTAAAAGAATTATTCAAGCAACAACCAGTCGAATTTAGAAAGGAACAGAATTTTCGCTCCGACTGTATTCATTTGCTCGAAAACATTCGAGCAGCGAAAGTATTTTTTTTGGTAGATGATATCGTATTTATTAACTCAGTTGATTTTGCTGATTACTGCTCGGTAAATCCACTGGAGACCATTCCGTCGCTACGGCTTTCACCATCGGTGGAATACTGCTATACGCAAAGCACAAGACAAGCCATCCCACCAGATTTAACCAGGGTGGGCCCGGACCGGTTTTCGTGGCAATGGGTTAATAGTTGCTATGACTGGGGATACGTTCATTCATTGGACGGCAACCTGTTTCTGACGCTCGAAATTACAGCCATAGCCAAGGCTGTGTTATTCAATACTCCAAATTCTTTTGAGGCGGCCCTTGGACAATTTGCGTACATACTGAAAAAACGTAGAGGCCTATGCTACGAGGTGAGCAAGATCGTCAATATACCTATCAATAGAGTGCAGACCGACTATGAAAATCGTTGTGGCAATGTTTCACTTGAAGAGCTTCTGAACAAATGGGAAAAAGGATTCCGTATTGACGTGGATGCGTTGGCTGGTTTTCAAAACTCAAGCGTTCATGAGGAGATAACGTTTAATTTTGTTCCTCGATAGAGACCGAGTATAAACACCTACACTCTTGTCTCCATAATCTATTTCGCTATGATTTGAAAATTCGTAAGAACCAAAAGCTATTAACTAACCGACCCACGTGGCAATACTCCTTAGGCCTCAGGTTAATTTGTGAATTAGCAAGAACGATAGAATGAGATTCAGAATGAGACGATCTACGGGTGACTAGGACTCTCAGTCAATACATCTTTTACGCATCCATCTGAAATCAGTGGTTCGGCTATCTCCCATTCAGCCTCATGTGATATCCGGACCTTCATCATCAAAGGAAAACCGTGGCAAGTATTCGAAGATCATTGGCGCTTTCATTTAGCTCAAAATACAGTGTGATGGCTGTCGAGTTTGTTTCGACACTGATCATAGCGCGATTGCTAACGCCAGAGGAGATTGGCGTTTTTTCTGTTGGCGTTGCCATTATTGCCTTTACTCACGCCCTTAGAAGCTTTGGTGTACCAACCTATTTGATACAAGAAAAGGAATTAACGCTTGGTCGGATTCGTGCTGCCTTCACGGTCACACTTTTGACGGGGTGGGGAATAGGTGCGGCGCTGCTACTGCTTGCAGGCCCTTTTGCATGCTTTTACCGCGAGGCTGGTATTAGATACGTAATTTCCATCTTAGCACTGAACTTCTTTCTTTTACCTTTCAGTTCCGTGATATTGGCCTTGTTGAATCGAGAAATGAAGTTCGGAGCTATATATTTAGTTCAAACGGGCAGTTCCCTGGCACGCGCCGCAACCTCTGTCACACTTGTTTTGTTAGGATTTGGATTCATAAGCCTTGCCTGGGGGGCGCTCGCAGGAGCGTTTGCGAGCCTTGCTATACTGCTCTGTTATAAATCCAATGTTTCCTTTCTCCCAACATTCAAGGAATGTTTCCGTGTGCTCAGCTTCGGAGGTCGGGTAGGCTTTGTCACCCTTCTGACCGACTTTGCGGACGAGATTCCCTGCCTCGCTGCGGGACGAACACTGGGTTTCCATCTGGTCGGTATCTTGAGTCGTGGTTTGGGTTTTGTCAATCTATTCAACAGATCAGTTTTCAGTGCAATCCGGCCCGTGGTGCTGCCCAATTTCGCGGCACAAAATAGAAGAAACCGAGATCTCAAAGAACCGTATATCGCTGCAACGACCCTGATACTGGGAGCAGCTTGGCCGGCACTTGCATGCCTATCTGTCATGGCATATCCTGCAATTCGTATCTTGTATGGAAGCCAATGGGACGCGGCCGTGCCAATTGCTCAAATACTGTTTCTTGCTGCTGCTGTCGATTTCTTGTCATCATTAAATGTTCCACTTTTTGTAGGCACAGGAAAAATAAATCCCTATCTAAAGCAGAATATTATTATTCAACCGTTTAGGGTTGTTGCCGTAATTGGCGCCAGTCCATTTGGTCTCAAAGCAATTGCTTGTGCTATAGTCCTAGGTTCTTGTGTCTCTTTCATTGTAAAGTATTCATTTGTCAGCCGGTTTTTTGACATATCCGCACGTGACATTTACGTCATGACGATTAGAAACGCGTTGCTTGCTTTGATTACTGTAGCTCCACCGATAGTGACAATGCAATTCATGGAGATAGGACCATCAAATTACATAATTCCGTTTATTATTGGAACAACGGGGGCCGGCATTGCGTGGTTTTTTGGCTTGTATATGCTCGATCATCCTTTGGGAAAGGAAATCCTTGGTGTTGCGAAGCATTTACTGCCGCAATATAGATGCTGATAGAGCTGCTAAACTATGTTTCGATTTGTTGTAACAGATGCATGCTATGTTTGACGATTATCTGAGTCTGTTGCGCTGTGAAAATAAACATGAAATCAGAATTATCATTCTTAAAGTAAGGTCATGGCGGTACGTGAAGATTTGATGTATACGTCATGCGTAGCGAGTCTATCGGATAATAATTAGGCTCACGGAGTTATCATATCATGGCGAGTACTCCTTTGTTTAGCGTGATTATTCCCACGCACAATGCGGGTGATTATTTAAGGGATGCTGTTGAATCCGTTATGGTTCAAGACTTCGCCCCCGATTTCGAAATTCTAATCGTCAATGACCACAGTACCGATTCGAGGAGCATCGACGTACTAAAAAGCATCGCAAGTCTTGGACCGATGATCCGCGTGTTGGACAATCGCGGGGTCCGTGGGCCTGCTGCGACACGAAATGTGGGTATTATGGTTGCGAAAGGTGAATGGTTGGCTTTCCTTGATGCGGATGATATCTGGCCTCAAAATTCGTTGCGCATCAGAATCCAAATATTGGAACAGCATCCTGAAATTGACTGGATCGCGGGTGATTACAGGTATTGGCTCGAAAATGGCAGCTTGGTTGCAGGTGCACCTGCAAGAGTCCAATCATTGGAGCCTGCTTTTCTGGAACGAACACCAATATTACTCAGACGGCCTGTCGAGATATGTATACCCGAAACGCCATTTCCTCTTGGCTGTGTATTCTTGCGAGCTTCGCTTGTTAGACAGGTTGGTGGTTTCAATGAGACGTTATGGTATGGAGAAGATTGGTACTTGTGGCTGAATTTGGCGGTCTTCAAGGATTTAATTTTTGTGCCTGAGACTGTTTTGCACGTGCGGCGTCACGGCATCACATTAATGAACAGGCCAGAATCACTTACTTCTTTAGCTTCCCTTGCCCCTTGTAAAGCTTTTTTCGATAGGCGGTTGCGAAAATACCGCCGTACGATTCGATGGAAGATAATCTCTGAATACCGCTTACTAAGCCGACACAACGCTACTGCTGGGAATCAGTTGCAAGCATGTAAATTTGCCTGTTTGGCCCTTCTATGGGGGCTGGAGAATACTCGCCAATGGAAAGAAGTAGGTCGATTGGCTCGCGATACAGCGTGTTTGTTACGAAAGCCATCTGGCCATTAGGACTATAGCGCAAGTTTGTCATTCTGAGTAGCAAAGCAACGAAGGATCTCACTTTCAGGCGTAATATTTTAACGTTCAAAAGAGATTTTTCGCTACCCACTGTCGCTCAGAACGATATGATCAGAAAACTTAGGCTGTAGTGTTAGTGTCTGGAAACAATGCCAGACCAGATCTTGAGAATTTCCAGAATGGAGATGCAAAAAATGTTGAAGAATAGGAGGATTGTTGTTTTGTCAGATCTATTGTTCCTTCAACGCCTCGGAGGCTTGCAACGTAAGGTATTACAGACCATAAACGGGTTGAATCGACTGGGGCTTGAGGCTTCCTTTTTCGACCCTGTCAAAGGTCGTCTACAAGACTTCGATCTTGCCCACGTATTTGATGCCGAAGGTGGCAATAATAAATTAGTGGCTACCTTAAAGGATAAAGGCCTGCCAGTTGTGCTGTCACCAGTCATTAACCCAACCTGGACTCAATCGATCGGATGGCGCGCCAGGATCTGTGATAAACTAATATCCAGGGTTTGTTCGTCAAAGGTCCACACATCGTATCGACAAACCAAAATGGCATTGGACGATGCTGATCGACTGATCGCCTTGACCGATTTGGAGAAAAGGACATTAGTGGAAGCCTTTCTTGTGCCTGAATCAAAGGTCGACGTGGTGCCCAACGGTATTGCAAAAAGCTTTTTCTCTGCTGACCCGGCAATCTTTCGCCAGAAATTCGGAATTCCCTGGGACTTTGTTTTGTGTGTTGCGAGCATAGGACCCCACAAGAATCAGTTGGGCATCGTCAAGGCATTGAGAAACGAAGATGTTCCGATCGTCTTAATTGGACCTCATGCAAAAAGTAATCACGCTTATTTAAGTGAAATTCTGCAATACAAGAACGTCCACTATCTTGGCGCGTTGCCGTATGACGATCCATTACTGCCATCGGCTTACGCAGCGGCCAGAGTATTTGTGCTGCCGAGCTTTTCGGAGGTCACACCGAACGGCGTTTTCGAATCGCTTGCGGTTGGAACACCGGTCGTTGTTACTGACAGACATTCAATGAGATTGGCAGCAACGGCTGAAGATTTGCGCGAGGTTAATCCCCACGATCTGGATCAGCTCCGCGCATGTACGCTACATTTTATGAACACGCCAGGCGATCCAGACAAACGCAAACGCATTGTCGCCGAATACACATGGGATTCAGCCGTGAAAAAGATCGTAACGGTGTATGAAAAGGCGCTAACTGAAGCGCGAGACCTACATTAACGCTATGAATGCCTTACAAGGGCGAGGGTTCGGCATCAAGGTGGACAGAGGAATGATTATGATGCCTACGCAACCTATTACAAGAACCAGATGAAAGATTTTTTGAATAATTTTCGAATAGCCAGCGTAGGCAACTAATGATATGACTGGGCTTGTGAGCATTCCAGAGTCGTTGTTATGCCATTGTGCATCTCGCCGCAGGGAGGGTCCCTTGGCCATCATCAATAAGTTCTTCATACGCGCCAGAAGGAGAGACGTTTCTATGGTAAAGACTTCCAATTCTCTCGGTGCTGCGATTGAGTGGTTGATTTCAGCTCAACAAGCCACTGCCGATGCCGGCGTGGCTCAAAGTTACTTCGTAAA
>JAFCZU010000517.1 GCA_019314185.1 Deltaproteobacteria bacterium
CGTATTGATTGGCGCAAGAAAAAACTTTGAGGGAATCGATAGCTTATTATATTTATATATCATATATTCTTGTTAGCGCTCATATTTTTGATACTTCGACCTGTTAAACTCTAACTTTTTTAAGTATTCTTCCTCAAGATCAACATCTAAGTGAGTTGCAATTCTTATAAGATATATAAAAGAATCAGTTAGCTCTTCAGAAAAATTATTTTTCAACTCTTCGAATAATTTTTGGCTTTTTCCTAAATCAGGTTTATCTCGTATAATGGTTATTTTTTTTAGAAGATTTGCGAATTCACCCAACTCACCAAACAAACCCACTAAATCCTTATGAAGCCAATCAATTAATTCAGAGTGTTTGTTTGAATTAAAGGACCATCCATGTTTTTTGTCAAAATCGCGTTGTAATGCTATTAAGCTTTTAAGATCCATCATTTATGGCTCCCAATATTTGTAGCTGTGTAAGTAATAATAAATGTTATGATATTTGCTATGATCCCAATCACCACAGCCACAGTTGTATTAATCCAATTAGTCCCGGACATTATTGCAATAAGCAAAATAATTATCAAAAAATAGGAAGCAGCAAATAACAGCAGTCTCCTTTCAAAACCAAAAACTCTTTTTATCACTTTTCCCAATTCGGGACCATAAGCTCGTTCAAGTTCTTCATAGGATTGGCCAATTCGCGAATCACTTTTTTTCTCATTTTCATTAAGGATCATATCGGTTCTTAAAGGCCATATTTCAGTTTGATAACCATGCTGACCTTCATATGGATGAGAAACCAGATTCTCTAATCTAGAAAATTCGATTTTTGCTATGGCTTCACCAGGGCTAATTTTAATATAGGAATTTGATAGATTGTGCATAACTATCCCTAAACGTCCCGAAAACCCTGGATCTGCATAGGTATTCACAGGAAGAATCCCTATTGAAAAGAGCATGCCCTTCGTAAGAATTCTACCCAACATATCTGGAGCCAATCTCAATGATTCGAGAGTAATTACAACCAAGGTTTGTTTAGGCTTAAGTAGGATAAATTCTTGCTTATTAACATCATACCGTTTATTTCCCTGATTTAAATCATAATAAACGTTGCCGCAACGCAACTCATAACAAGCTTGCCTTACTCTCTTTTTAGAATAATTACTCTCAATTAAAATACCTTTTTCACATAAAGCAATGATTTCATCATCACACAAAGTTCCTATTTTGGTCTCAGGCATACGATTCTCCCAGTTCAAATATATATTTTGCCCAATCGCGGTGCTGACCGGCGCCGGGGGCCGTGCAAGCAAACGCAGTTTGATTGTGCGGTTCACGGTGTCCGGTCCAGTTCCTTGTTCAGGCGCGTAGCGACGGGACAAGGGGCTGGACGCAGTCAGCACCGCGATTCACGGCGGCTGCGCCGCCGTGAACGCTTCGGTTAAGAGGTTGGCAAAGGAGCTCAGCGGATTTGCCAATCCTTCTTCAACCGTTTGTTCGGTATTCAGAAAAGAAATAATTGATACTAATTTTTTATCATCGTCAACACACCATTACCATCTTTAATAGACTCTGCAATACCTTGAAACTTCCAACGACCGTACCGACCTATTTGATATATATTATGTTTTTTTAACATGTTTAATGCAATTTTTCTCCATTTAGAATTAGGCCAACTCCATGTGTAGGCGACCTCAATCCACTGGTAATGCGTTAAATGTATTTTATCTACAAATCCCCATTCATTAAGTTCCATTATTGCTTCGTCAATTAACTTTTTTTTCTCTTCGTCTGTTAAGTTAAAACAATCTTTATACGAACGTTCCAAATATAACGAAACAAAATCGTCAGAATGCCTGAGGGAAATAGGCAAAAAATGATTGTCGATATTGCTGTAAAATCCAACGCGGTAAACTTTCGACCGAGTTGATGGTATATAAAGCCAATGGTAGTCTGGGCAGTATTCACCCTTTGTTGCAGCTATATTAATAGTCAGCACGGATGTGTGAGGATCTTTTGGCATTTCCAAAGGCAATCCCGCTAAACAAATTGCCTTATTGAGAGGAATAGTGCTGACCAGTGTATCATACTCATAATTGCTCCCGTCGGTAAAAATAACTTCTTTGTTCTTTGTATCTATTCTGCTCACCCTTTTTCGCGAACGGAAATCACAGCATTTACTCATGCCACGAACTATAGTATCTAATCCTTCCACTGGATAGATGAACTGACTATTGTAACTATTTGTGTTGTATAATTTTATGTTATTAAGTTCTTTGAAAGATGACTTGCCGGTAATTTTCGAAGATATTGGCGTTTTGTAAAGATCTTGTGGCGCAATAGAAGAATATAAACCAGATGTGTAAAGATTATGGAATGGGAAGAAAAATATTTCACACAATTCTTTGCCAAATAAAGACCAAAGCCACTCTTTCATTGTGGTATGTATTTCTCCACAATTTTGAGGATAAATTGTAGAGCTAAAAAGAGGCGTATCGTTTGATAAGGGCATATTTTCCTGAATTGGGTATGGCACAAAAGTCCTCCCTTCAGGAAAGTAAACAGCAGATTTTTTACTGTAAGCTCGGATGGTTGC
>JAFCZU010000109.1 GCA_019314185.1 Deltaproteobacteria bacterium
AACCCGCTCTGTAATCAACGGTTCCACGTCAAGCTGCCCGCTCTCTATTGCGGAAAGAATCGCTTCAAAATTGCGTTTTTCGGTCCAGCGAACAAAGGCAATTGGATAGTCCTGTCCTTTTTGTTCATAGTCATCATCATAACGTCCCGGGCCATAGGAGCACGACACCTGAAAGCTCAATTCCTTTTCGTAGAATTCCGCCCGTGAAATATCAAGACCCACAACTCCAACCAAGACAATACGCCCCCGCTTGCGACTCATGCGCGCAGACTGGGAGATAATTTCATTGCCTTTAGCTGACGCGGTAATGAGCACAGCATCAGCGCCAATACCACTGGTCTGTTTCTCCACAAACTTGACCTGATCTGTACCCCCTGCCGGATTAACGGCAATAATGCCAAGCTTGCAGGCAATATCCACCTTTGTCTGGTCATAATCAAAACCAATAACCCGACAGCCATTGGACCTGAGAATCTGCGCGGCAATGAGACCTATTAACCCAAGACCAATAACAACAACCGTTTCTCCAAAAGATGGTTCAATAAGACGAACCCCCTGCACTCCGACAGCCCCAATCACTGTAAAAGCCGCGGCATCATCGCTGACACCGGCAGGAATTTTGGCACATAGATTTTTGTAAAAGCCGCGGCATCATCGCTGACACCGGCAGGAATTTTGGCACATAGATTTTTAGGCACACAAACGATTTCCGCATGCGGGCCATTGGAGGCAACCCTGTCGCCTAATTGGAACTCAGTCACACCTTTGCCGACACCAATAACGCTGCCGACATTGCAATATCCAAGAGGCAAGGGCTGGCCCAGCTTATTAAAAACAGCTTCCACAGTCGGCAGCAGCCCATCGCTTCGAATCTTGTCTAACACCATCCTGACTTTATCCGGTTGCTGACGGGCTTTTTGTATCAAATTTGCATGACCGAACTCCACCAGCATCCGTTCGGTGCCAAGAGACACAAGAGAACGTGACGTTTGAATTAATACCTGTCCCGCCTTTACTTGCGGAGCAGGGAGTTCAATAAGCTCTGTGTTTCCATTTTTTAAATTTTGAATTATTTGCTTCATAGCAACTTTCTATATAATTCTTTTATATCTTCTATCGTAGACTTACCAGTATCTTGTTGTTTTAATATCACATCGCCGCTGGCTATTAATCGAATATTTTTCATCAAACTATGCTTATTACCATATTCATAAAGAATCACTCCGGAAGGTCTATCTACAACATCAGAAGCCAAAACGGACTTCCTCAAATACAATGCTTCCCTAACAGAAAGAGAATCGCCATCAGTAGAGGTCGTTCTTAAAAATGCATCACATAATTGCAACACTGCATTAAAGTCATGATTGCCAGTGATAAAATAAACATTTTCAGGGATATTGATTTTTTCTTTATTTATTTTGTGGCTATAAGATGCGGATGGATCGGAAACAACCAAGCCATATTCCAAATCCTTAAAGATTTCCAAGAGTCCTATAATGCCATACGTCTCAGTCCCATATTTATCGAAAACAGCACGCCAGGCATTCGTGCAAAACAGATTTTTGTATTTCTTTTTTTTTTGAATAAGGGCTCTCTCTACATTTATAGGTAATTTGTCTATCTTTGCAGGAGGAATAAATGCTGATATCTTTGTTAAGTTTACTAATCCATGATCGTAAAGAAGCTGCTGGCTACTATTGTTCAAAACAATTACCTTTAAGCATAGTCTTGATGCCATTAAAAACAGTCTAAATTTAATCCCCCTCATTCTTCCAACATTTCCATGTATCGTGATTATATTTTTCTTTCCTAACAACTTAAATATAAAGGTCAGAATAAAAATAACATTAACATTAGATATATTTATATGGATTAACTGCGCATAAAATACTTTTTTGAAATCCTTAAAAGAAATTTTTCTTAAATTTATATGGGCGACATCAAATTTATTGCCCAGCACGGTCAATAACCTTTCAACATGTACGCTTACCCCGCCTATAGGTGGCGGTGTTCGTCCGATTATAAGTATTTTCTTTTTCATCTTGTTATGTTTTGTGAAACAGTTCTTCAAAATTTCTGGCCATTGCCAACAGGTTGTAATGTTTTTCCACCATTTTCCTTCCTTCATTCCCCATTTTATACCGGATATCTTGAGGTATTTTTAAGGCTCTCCGCAGCACCGCGACAAGACTTTTCAAAGAACCGTTTTTGAACCAATAACCATTAACGTCATTATCCACTAACCGTTTTGTTGATGGATAATCAGATACAATTATTGGTAATTCACACGCCATAGCCTCAAGCACTGCATTCGGAAGCCCCTCATATAATGAAGGATGCAAAAACCAATCACCAGACACCAAGAATTTCGGCACATCATTTATAGGTCCCGAAAAAGATATAATATCTGACAAACCCGATTCTTCAATATAAGACAAAAGACTTTCATAATATTTTGAATCAGATATAGCGCCTATACATTTAATTTTTAACATTTTTTGTTCAGCAGTCGAGAGCCTGTTAACAGCATCAACGACCAAACGTTGATTTTTTTCTACGGAATAGTGACTTACCATAACAAATTTGATGTGATTACTTTTTTGCGCAGTTTTATTTCCTTTGCTCCTGTTTTGTGAAAACAATTCTGTATCGATACCGTTTTTGATAACACACACTTTTTTAACATCACACCCATGATCTTTCAAATAAGCCCACATCTCATAACTGTTAGTTACACAAAAGTCGTGTAAAAAACCAAAATATCTCTCAAATGCTAAATAGAATTTGTCACGGGGCGGAAAGAAGCGGGCAGAGCCATGCGAGTGGATAATAATGCATTGTCTCTGAAATACTCTATATAAGCTTGCCAATATAGACGATGAATCCAAAAAAGCGATTAGGACATCTGGCTGGGTTTTCTTAATTTGAAATAAAAAATATGGGACAAAAAAGATTCGCCGCACCACGCCGGCTGGAATAGACACATAACTCCCCCCAATATCGGATCGTTGTAACGCTGGACGCAAATCATGATAACCGTGATAATATAGAACCTGTATATTATGACCAAGTGCCTTTAAACCTATTGCAAGATTAACGCATTTTCGCTGTCCACCGGCCGATGCTAAAGAGTCAACAATCAACGACACATTCATCAATAATTCTCCCGCAGCCAGAACTCAAGCATAATCAGTTGAAACAGTTGTGGAGAACGATCAATTTCTCCTTTAACATGTTCCATGTAAAGCTTTTTGATTATTGTGGGATTTAACAAATATCCTGTTTTTGAATTTCTGCCCAACAGCAGTTCCATCACCATTTCCTTAAGGTCGTTTTGAAACCACTCTTTCAGTGGAACTGCAAAACCCTGTTTTCTGTACATTTTAAAAAGATCGTTTGGAAACAATTTCATGCATAGCTTATGCAACAGATGCTTGCCTTGCCCTTCTCGTAGATTTGCTGTTGATGGCATAGACAATGCCCATTGCGCCAATTGATAATCCATAAAAGGGGATCGCACTTCAAGAGAATAAGACATCGATGTCCTATCCACCTTTGTCAATATATCATTCGGAAGATAATTAAGAATATCTGTCAACTGCACATTTCGTAAAACATCGACATAATTAACCTGCATGGGATTAAGAAAGGGTAAAAATATCTCAGAACTGAAATTTACGCCGAGCAAACTTCGCAGTTTATCTTCAAGATAAAAAGAATTCATCCCGACATAACGCTTTTTAGCGCCAAATCCGGCCTTTGTAAGCCGCTCTTTCAGCCGTCCATCCTGAAAAATTTTAGCACCGGCAAGAAAAAGCGGCTGGAGCAAGCATATTGGAAGCCTGTCAAAGACAAAAGAGTTCTGGAAACGGGCATAGCGTGTGTAACCAAAAAAAAGTTCATCGCCACCATCCCCGGTGAGCACAACCTTTAAATGCTTTGACACTTCATTAAATATGATATCGCATAAAAGAGTAGATGAATCTGCAAACGGTTCATCAAATACAAAAATAAGTTTTTCAAATGCATCCGGCAGCACTGGCTTCACGAGTATCTCTACATGATCCGTTCCGCAACACTCAGCCACTGACCTTGCAAACCTGCGCTCCGAGTACGCTTCCTCTTGAAAATATATATGAAACGTTTTTAATTTCTGTGCGTATTGCTTTGCTGCCAAGGCAACCACCAGACTGGAATCCATGCCCCCTGAAAGGAGTGCTCCGACAGGCACGTCAGCAATTAGCCGTCGCTTAACAGCTTGTTCAAGCAAATTCTCCAGCCCATCATCGCCTCCGTAGTCATCAGCCCCGTTATCTTCTATATAATCCTTAGGATCCCAGTATGCTACTGGCAGGTCAAAATTGCCTGTCTTCAAATCAACCTTTAAAAAATGTCCCGGCTGTAATTTATAGATTCCATTATATATCGTCTCTGTACCCGCCACATAACCAAAAGTCAGATACCTGGCCAGACCAAGTTTTGAGAGTCTTAATCTGCTTTTTCCAAAATAGTGTTTGAAAAATTTTAATTCGGACGCAAACACAAAAACACCATTAATACTGCCATAATAAAGTGGCTTTTGTCCAAATCGATCTCTCGCAAGAGTCAAAATATTCTTTTTGTAATCAGCAACTGCAAGGGCAAACATACCGTTGATTTCTGACAAAAGATTAAACCCTTTTTTACTCCATGCCTCTACCAGAACTTCAGTATCACTCGTGGTCTGAAGAGTTGCTTCGGGAAGAAATTTATCCCGCAATTCAGTAAAATTGTATGCCTCTCCATTAAAGACAATTTCTATATTACCAGAAGCCGACCTCATTGGCTGATTTGCTCTTTCATTCAGATCAATAATCGCAAGGCGCGTATGCCCCAGCATCAGCGCACCACTACAAGAAATCCCAAAGGCATCAGGGCCGCGGTGTAAAAGCGAACGTAATGCCCGATCAAACAATACTTCCGTCTGTTTCGGATCATAACCCGAAAAGTTCAATATCCCGGCTATTCCGCACATGGCACATGTTTCTCTAAAGAGTTCTGAACCGAACACGTTGAGAAATGCGCGCGCTCCGGCAATCGTGCCTCCATCTCTGCACTACTATAATTCCTGGCAAGGACATAAAGGCAAATAATCATTACAGGAAACAGCTCAAGAATTCTTTTACCCCAACCACCGGTAGCCAGATTTGCCACCAGCAACGCCACCACAATTGCTACCCCGCCATATTTCAGCTCTCTTGCCAACCGGTTGTTACCCCTGATCCTAAAACAAAAAGTATAAATAATTCCTCCCATTGCAATCATATACCCAAGAAAACCTATCAGCCCGTTGCCTGCAAGCAATACCATATATCCCCCATCACCCAAAAAACCGTACTGACTTGTTAAGACCTGTCCGATCCATGGATGTGCCCGCCATGCCTCATAGGCATGAAGCCAACCATGATCAATACGTCCAACAATAAATCCTGCCGCAGGATCTGACAAAACATCCTTACCACGGATAAAATCCCAGATAATCCCAAGTGAACTTAGTTTCTCCATTACCTGAGGGGGAATGAGCGGCATTAAAACAGCGACCAGCAAGGCTATAACAACCATGACTCTGGCTTTTTTCTTCAGCCTGTAAGCAAACAAAAAATAAATACCCATTGCCACAATTAAGCCCAAATACGCAGCACGGCTAAATGGCAACAAAAAACCAAATGCACCTAAAACAAAGGCCGGGTATATAATCCTTTTAGGAAACAGGTTCACGACACTTATAGTTAGTATAAGCACGTACATACAAAAAAAAGCAAGCCCGTGAACATATCCAAAAGCTCCAATTGCGCGTAATCCAACCCGCACGTCACTGTTTCTGTAAAAATCTGTTAACCACACATCAAGCGGCGAGATCCTGAAATATTCAATGACCGCAAATACACCATGCACGACAAGCCCTAAAAGGAGCAGGCGGACAATTGATCGAGCCTGCCATGGGCTTTGTATGGCAAAGATAGCCATCAAAAGCATCAGATACACTCTAAAATAACCGAAAAAAGGCTTCCAAGCCGCTGCTGAAGGAGGCACAATGTCCAATCCCTGCTGCAGAAATGTTGTTATACCTATCACACACACAAAAACAAAAAAGGATAAGTGAAGTACCTTTAAGTCTCTTGGAATATGCAAACGAAAAGTGATCAAAACAAGAAAAAAAACAGGCACAAGTGCAATGGTATCGACCCTTATACTGCTGCGACCGACTATTGGCGGAGAAAACAGGGCCAGAAACACCAGCACCCACAGAATATTGTAAAGGGAAATGCGCGTGGATAACACTTTCATCATTTATCCCTCAAGATTCTGACACATTTAGACAGTTTTAACCTGGCAGGCAAAAAACAAGGAGCATCAAAAACTGCGGCATCAAGATAATCGCGCGCCTTTTCAAAAAGCCGTTTCTTATAAAAAACAGAACCTATCTTATAATTATACATCACTTTAGCTGGATAGGCAAAAAAGAAAGCTATTGTCGTCAATTTACGAATAATAAAATAAAACAAAAAATAATTTGAAATTCCCTTGTTATAAAACCTCTTTATTGCTCTGCAACATCGTATCGAATTAATAATTTGTATAATCCACTTCCTTGACGTAATGCTCGTTGGATGAATGCGGAGCCTGTAAAGAGGCTTCGACACAGCAGCAACCTCGCCAAGGCTGATCATGCGGACAATTAATTCAAAATCCTGGCTGGTTTTGTAGGACTCATCATACCCGCCTACTTTAACAAATGCTTCGCGTCTGAACATAAGGCTGCCGTGAACATACGGGTTTTCAATCCGAAACAGAGTCTGAAGGGCTGTTTCTTTATTTGCAGGAGATTTCTGAATATAAAGATGTTCGCCTTTATGACTAATATATTCAACATCTGTACTCACCACCACAGTTCCGGGTCGATCCTGAAACACCTTAAGCTGCAGGGCAAACCGCTCTGGCAGTGAGATATCATCCGCATCCTGCCGGGCGAAAAAATCGCCGCTCGCATATACTGCTGCCTGGTTAAGCGCTTTTGTCAGGCCGATATTTTCCTGCCGGTAAATACGGATGCGCGGGTCTTTGTACATCCCCAGAATCTCAGGCGTTGAATCGGTTGAGCCATCGTCAATCAAGATTAATTCCCAGTTAGGATAGGTCTGAGCAATAATGGAGTCAATCGCCTCTTTTACATAAGCTGCCCCATTATAAACACATAGCAAAACAGAGATCAAAGGCGACTCTTTCATATCAAGCACCGTTTAATCTTTTTCGAATGCAGCAATGCCTCGTGGATAAGCGCTTCTTTTTTGGCATTTTTCTCAGCAGAATACTCTCTGACAATTTTCTCCCTTGCGGCCCTGCCCAATTGTTTGCGCCTTTTCTCATTTTTCAGCAAACCGGCAACAGCCTCAGCAATAGAGTCCGCTGAATGTTCGCACAAAAACCCGGAGTGGCCATCAGTAATAATATTTTCATGTTCCCTGATGCGGCTTGCAACGCATGCCATCCCGCACGACATTGCTTCAAGCAGAGCCTTTGGATTTCCTTCATAGAGAGAGGGAAGCACAAATAAACGATGCCTTGCCAATATCGACGGAATCTGATCATTTTCCACCCTTTCATAAAAATGCAAATCAACGCTTAATTCAGCCGCAAATCTTGCCATCTTCTCATGTAAATGTCCGCTGCCCAGAAGTGCCAGGTTCGCACCTGTCATGCCGCAGGCTCGAATAAGTTCAAGATAGTTTTTTTGCTCTGTAAAACGACCGATTGAAATTATATCTCTTTCCGGCGATATTTTTTGCGGTTTAAACAGTTCTGTATCAATCGGATTACCTATAACATGAATACGATCACGAGGTATCCTGTGCCGCTCAACAAAGTAGTCTTTTAATCCCGGGAACGTAACAATAACAGCATCTGCCTGCCGCGCTACCCACCGTTCGAGATGGAATATGAGCTTTTTTTTGAGCACAGCATCGGGTTTCTGTTTCTCAAAATGTTCGCAAAAATTATAACCACAACGAAGAATAAAAGGCACTCCAAGCCTTTTGGCAATCATTGCCCCTGTCCACGCACCCAACATTTGATTACTTCTCACAAGCTTGCAACCAAAAAAATCCTCTTTTTTCAAAGGAGGTATAAATGATGCGGCCAAATGTCCTCGTTTATACTGGAGCAGCCATTCAGGTATATTCCAGGAAATTTCCGCACCCGGCAGATATTTGTGCAGCAATTCCTGTTCACGGCATAAATTGTCGCCATAGGTCAAAAAGCCCAATCGACCGATATGTTCAGAAAGCCTGGAATAATACCCAAGTTCCCGAACAATAAGTCCGGTCTCCTGCCAAATCTTCATTGATATGCCGGCGGACATTGTGATGAGGGTGTAACTACTCATCTTCTTTCTCTATTAGTTCAACCCGCTCAAGCAGAAAAAACAGTGTACCACCTTCAAATTCTCCAATCCTTCCTTTAATTTTTGGATTCCAGAACATGAGCTTTTTAAGCAAACTTAATTTACCGCCTCGCATGCCTTTCTTACTCAATTTAGCAGTATCAATCATTTCTACCAGTTCAAAACCGTTGTTTACACCTCTTGCTTTCACAAACTTATATGCTTCTTTCCCTGAGAAAAACCATCGATGTCTATCAGACGGCGGCTCTATTGGTAATCCGTAAAACTTCATGTTGATTTCTTTTGAATACTTACCTGCCCGGATAAACGAAATAATGCTGTTGTAGCAATTGGGCAGGGAAATAAGGACATATCTATCAGCAAGATAACAAATACGATCAAATACAGAATGAATATTCTCCAAATGCTCAAGAACGTCCAAACACAAGACAATATGATACTCTCTATATGTGCCGGGTATAGTCTCTTTATCAAGATCAAGACTAATGTCACCATCATTCTTATCAACCCCGACATATCGAGTATCTACAAGGTATTCACGCAGTTTGCATTCGCATGCACCTATATCGAGCACGCTATTGATCAAATATTTTTTAAACCGATCATATACCCATGCGTACTTATTATTTCTACTTGTGTACATTCCCATCTTCATTCTACTATCCTATTAATTGTCAAATGAGTTTCCGCTAATATCCTTCGATTACCAATGCATAAAAATTTGTGATTACCAAGCAACCTCCGCCAATTTGATTAACCGTTCCGGCATCGGTGGTGTTCGGGCAGCATCCCGCAGAAGTTGATTAACCAGTTGTTCCAACTTGAAGCGGTGGTTAA
>JAFCZU010000518.1 GCA_019314185.1 Deltaproteobacteria bacterium
TGCATTGGTCTGGCTTTCCCATCAGGTTATACCTCGCCTACCTGTTCTCCTTCCATTGAGTTCATTGACCCTGAATCGTGTAGGATATAAACCCAGTTTCTGGCAGGACAGCATAAGACCTCCCTTGGTCACACAAAAGAGCATTCGCAACCATCCCAACGATAACCACCCCAGCGATTATATTCTGCTCAAGCTTCCATTTATGACGGGAATGTCGCCAATCGCTAAGGCCACCTTGCGTTCGCTTGCGCTTTGGGCTGTGGTTGCCGATACTCAGGAACTCCGCACAGCACCTCACGATGCCGCACTTCCTTTTCTCTTCATCCGGGAGCAGACCCAGATGGGGGGATTTTAACCCGCAGTGGGACATGATTTTTTTTTTACCTCCAATGTCCTGTTTATTTATCTTTCTCTTTTATGCTTCAAGGCACGCCGTAAACAACCACGGATTAAAATCCGTGGCATTGCCGCTTCGGGCTACACCCGTCCGACTTCGTCGGATAACTTCATCTACGAGTTGACACCCGTAGAATTGCGGCTGAATATTAAAAACTGCCCATTCAAACCAAACTCTATTTTAAATCCGCCTGTACCTTCCCCCACATATCCTTCGGGCCGACCAATCCACTCACCGATAAGACACTTGAACCATTCATCATCAAGAGGTTCCGGCTGAAACGAAGTTGATCCACTTTCTTTCGCTGTCTCTTTTTCCTTATTTATCGCATATGAGCTTAAACTTACCATTACAACAAGCAATAGAATTGATAGCCTTTTCATTTTAGACCTTTCATCTATTAATTGTTTAACAATTCAGTTTTAACTTATGTTTATTGTAAGAAGTTTCATCTGGCTTATTTTACAAATCAGCTTTAAGAACAGAATCCATCCACTCACGGAGGCTGATGCCGGCTTTCCCAGCGTCTTCTAGCAATTGTTTGTGCCGAACCAGGCCTGCCGGATTGTCAGCATCTATGGGATTATAAGTAAGGTTATGCCACAAACAGGCGGCGAGCCATTCTTTCACCAGTGTACGTTTTTCACCGAGATATGCATATACCCGGAGTATCTCGTTTTTAACCTCAAAGCCAATATCGAGATGCCCTAAATCGAGAAGTAAAAACTGCATGGGTACACCAACCAACCACTTATCCAGCCCAAGGACATAACCAAACAGCAGGTGCCCCATTCTTTCCCTTTCTGTTCCAGCCTTACGAGTTGGAATGCTCGATTTTCCCGCTCCAATACCATGAATCCACTTTTCGATGAATCGAAAAGTGTTATGATGGCAATCAGAAAGTGTGTAAATCCCGGAGGCTATGGCGCAGCAGGTTCTATATAACTCTTTTTTCTGAGGATTCTTAAGACTCTCAAGGTTTTCCTGAAACTTTGGATTCCACAGCGGATAGATTTGTGGCAGGTTGGCCTTCTTCGAGATCTCTGCATCGAGACAAGCCCCACGACCACCTTCTTCGGAAAAAAATTCCTTTACGACATCCTCAATCTGTTGTTGTTCTGACACATCCGAGATTTGCGAGCACGGTATTGTATCACTGGTCTTTGTGAAAAAATCAATAGTAAGAAGCATCCGATCCATCATCAGCTTTTGAACTTCAGAGAGTTCTGCTACCGAACCAAGCCATTCGTAAGTACGATTGATCAATCCTTCGGCATGTGGAAACTCTCTGATAAAATCCGTTTTGGCTTTGCCCGCAAGATAACCCGTTACAACAGTATGTATTGTTCTCATGCTCTCTATTTGAAACGGCTGGGTTGTCTTCTGGTCCCACCACATACCAAGACACCAGCAACCATTGCGAAATGAGGGCTCATCCAATTTCCCTTTGCCAATAGCATTCAACAACTCGTCGACAGTAACCGGAAATCCACTGTCACATGGCACAAGGCTCGCGATATGGCCGCGAATCTGACGAGTGCTGTCATCCAGATCTCCTAATTTACTCTGTATGTTGTTGATGTGTTTAATTTCCTCATCCCAATCCTTTTCTTGACCAGGAAACGTCCAGGAAAAAACCGGCCATCTTATTATCTCGTTACCTGCATTATCCGAAGTAATAGTTGTGATTATGTCTGCTTTTTCGCCTTCAGAGGAAGACTTCTCGCCTGTGAACACTGCTTCAAAACCAGGGGAAACCTGGTCGTACGGCACCAGCTCATTTTTCTTTGCCATTATTGCTCCTTTTATAGATCGTAGCCATAAAATATTGAAGAAATAACTATCCCTGTTCTAAAGCACAAGGTCTTCAAACAGGATAATATTAACCTAATTACAGACCTAAGATTATTACAACCGGGCCTGTACAGCTCTTGAGTGGTAACTTGTGGTTACATTAAAATGCATTTCTGATCTCAAAGTTGAATATAAATCATATAGTTTTAGAAAAATATCAACATTCTCTCATTCTAATATGTCAAATAAAGGGGTAAATTTGATTAGAATCAGACCAAAATCATATTGAAGTATGATAAAACAATGTGGTCAACAATATCATTTCTTTCCAGTTCTCTTCATCAGAGAGCAGACCCGACGGCATGATTTTAACC
>JAFCZU010000110.1 GCA_019314185.1 Deltaproteobacteria bacterium
CATTTGTTTTCTCCTTCTTGGATTGCGGGAACAACTCAATTAGGAGATACATCTGGGCAGATCTCTACGCAAAGCTTTTTTTACCCCCGCCCATAGGGCGCGGTTATCTAAGTTTTAATATATAACATTTTATCTTCCATGGGTCAATAGTAGACTTGACCCCATTTCCATAGGGCGCGGTTATCTAAGTTCTAATATATAACATTTTATCTTCCATGGGTCAATAGTAGACTTGACCCCATTTCTATGTACCTTCCCCTGAAAAGCGGACCATCAAGTCCATGTATTCTGTTATATCTCTGGGTGTACACGCTGTTCAGATGCCTCATGCATCTTGAAATATTTCCATCGGGTGTTTGCAGCAGAATATGATAATGATTTTTCATTAAACAGTATGCAGCTACATTTACATTATACATTTCAGATGTTTCAATCAGCAGATCAATAAACATTAAATAATCATGTCTATCTGAAAAAATGGATTCGGACCGCCTGCCACGGTTCATTACATGATACCATGCTTCGGGATATTCTATTCTAAGTGGTCGTGACATGCTGTAGCATATAACATTTTATCCGACATGGGTCACCAGTAGATTTGACCCCATTTCCCCACATGACCCCATTTCCCCATTTCACCTATTCCTGAAAATAGAAGATTGCCATATTTTTGCAGGAGTGGGCTCTAATTCCCATTAACTCACTCCGCACTCAATTTCTGTTCATGAACACAATTTTGTGGCCAACAATAAAGCTGAAAAATTGTATTTCTAATTAAATCACTATATCAATCTAAACCCTTCTATAAAAGAACCACCTATCCCGGACGCTGAGACCAGCGTATTTCCTGTTTCCGAAATTGCCAAACCAACAACCACATCCATCGTTTCGAATTCCAAAGTAGGGTCATCCTGAGCCGATATGTGCCAAGAATATATTTTTCTCCCTGAAGATAGAATCAGGTTTCCTGTTCGTGGTTCAAATAGACAACAAGGGGGAGCTTGCTTACAGTCCAGGTTCAGTTTTTGCTCCAAGCGACCACTCATAAGATTCCAAATGTAGACATCACCACCTAATGCTGCAAATGCGACCCGCTTGCCTTCTGGAGAAAGTGCCACATCCCGGACTATTACCTGATCTTGAGAACCTATATCAATTCTATGCAGAGCCGATTCAGTTGATATTGGCATAACATTCAGCCCAATATTATCGCCTGTAACAAGCCACCCTGAATTTACAGTCAGTGCAGAAATTGCATAATAAGAATCAGACTCCAGTGGAGGTTGATTAAGAGAGCCTTTCCTTCCATCAATAGAGCAAAACCATACAGAAGACGCATTATCGGACGATTCAACACCAGCAGTCATATCCAGCCCCCTTGAAGGTACAGACATGACCTGGCAGTAAAGTGTACTCCCCTCCGAGTTCCAGATTGCTCGATCCAGTTCAAGACACTCAACGGGTCGCCCAAGTTCAATACTCAGGAGGTTAATAATGTCAAATCCCGGATAAATGACGGTCAGTGGTTCCAGGCTGATTTTGTATACTCCTGCATGAATAAGGTTTTCATGCGAGTTCCAGAATATAGGGCTCTTGTTAAAGCCTGGCAGCAGACGAATCTCTGGTGCTTCACTTGGGGAATGCCACAAATATAGACGCCCGGTGGACGCAGCGGCCACATAGCTCCCATCGGGAGAGACCGCTATATAGTCTCCCCAACCACCTGAAAGCAAGTACCTCTCTTTAGCTTTTACCATTCTATTTCAGGCTGAGATCAGCTTTAGGGATAAATGCTGTACCAACACGTGCGCTGGCATAGGTAAACTCAATAGCCCACCAATCATAGTTGGCCCCAATAACAGAAACGGGAGCATCTTTATCCAGTAGCCCGGCACTATCCGAGGCGGTATCAGGTTTTCTATAAGCAGTGGCCTGAGAAGATTTTGATATGATCCCCTTTTTGGTGATAGACTCAATATAATATTTGTTCCGATCATCACCTTCAAGAGTTATATTACCGCTTTTAGCATCAGCCCCTATATCAAGGTCCAGTTCATCTTCCTGTTCAAGGACCGGGGCCTGCTTCTTTCCAATATTAATGAGAATGTTATCCTCTGTACTTACCCCCCCCAAAAGGGCATCAATATTCAATAAAGGATCAAACTTATCTTTGGTCAACGGTGAAACCTGACTATATAGAAGACCGACAAGATATTGTTTGCAATCGGCATTTTTGTTTTGATGGACTCCCAGAAGAGCTAACTTTAATTTTCCAATTTGCGAACCTCCTCCCGCAAGTACCGCAGACATTTTGGGAGCCATATAACTCGTATCGACAAATTTATCTGCATCTGCGCAGTTGAATTCAGTTCCCAGATGATCAACAAATTCTTTATACGGTTTTGATGTCAGGTCCATCTTAATCCAAACCTGATAGAAAACCAGGGGGATATAATTCTGCGAACTCCATTCGTTTGCCCCACGTAAAGCGTTGAAGCAATGTTCTGTAATTTGCCCCAGTTTTTCTGCACATCCAAAGTTTGCAACTTTGCAGTTCGTTTGACTTTGATTATGAGACAACTCCCCTGCCAACAAAGATAAGTGCTTAATAAACAGCCCCTTGCTCCACAAATATTTTATGGCTATAGAATAGAGGGTCTCAATAATACAGTCTCTCCATGCTTTTGAGTTTTTCGCAATACGCCGCTGCATTGCCTGTTGCAGTTCGGTTCGGGCAGAACCGCTATCGGCTGACCAGCACTCCAAAACCGCTCGAAGAGCCCCCGTGGGTTCTGTTCCAAATTCAACGTACTCCAATTTTGGAGCGGTCAATTTGGGATCTGCAGCACTGATAAGGTCAAGATTATCCCTAGTGTCAAGCATATCCACACGACCATGTGACGCACTGGACCCCCTTACAGTAACACCCCATGAGTTTTTAGCTTCAGCCCTTGTTTTAGCATAGCTTACTAGGTTTTTGTTCTGGTTGAGATACTCCCGTATTGCCCGCCGTGCCCGACTGGGATCGTCATTGTCCAACGCAGTGCTGACATAATTAGAATTGGTCAGGCATGCATTAAATAATATTCTTCTGTGTTCCTGCCTCGCAGGTGGACTGCCGAATATTCTACTAAGAAATCCCGGATCAATATCCATATTGTCCAGAACTTCATCAAATAGCTCTCGGGCTTTAGCTTCATTATTTATCAGATTCACAGCATCAGAGTCTTCTTTCAATTCCTCTTTTTCATTGAGTTCGCCACCACCAGTTAACTTTCCGCCCAGCTGAATACTGCGTGCATTGCCATGGCCTGCAATCATCACCTGATCAATCTTGTTATTCTTGCCATATTTCCGCGCCAACGGTTGTATCTTCGACTTCACATCATCAAGGGTTTCCTTGCCCTCGATCATAATGGAATGAATATTTCCATTGGTAATTACCGCCTCCAATTTGGGGTCCCGATGAAAAGCGCCGTTATGATCAATCGCAGTATGGAGAATTAAGGTAAGGGGTTTTGCTTTTGATGTATCACCATAATTCGTAACCAGTTTAACCAAAGTGGCCTTAGTAAAGCGGTGATAATTACGAATCGCAGTATGCAGATCCCCAGCATCATAATCCTTGGGATTTTTGCCTTCGTTGTTCTTCATTACTAAGAATGAGAAAAAGTCCCTCCCGTTTTTTGCCTGGAAGATCGGAGTTGGATCAGTGTTTTGATAGTAATCAATAAGTTCGTCAGTAGCAGTATAGTGTATGATTAAATCAAACTCATGTTCAGGTAATGCTCCCTTTAGAATTGTCCCGCCGAATGCCGCAGTGAGTTTTTTGAGGTTCTCACCAATCTTTACAGCTTTTTCAACATCAGAAGTCCGGGAAAGTCGAATCGGCACTTTATCCTTTACGGCGGTGCTATAAAGTCCCATATACTCAAAAAAGGTTCCTTCGTCCGTTGCTTTATCACGCTCTACTTGTAGATCCTCAATCTTCATTCCACCGCAAGGCCCCAGATTACCAGATCTGGCAAACATCAACATTGACCGTAAAGTGTCACGCTGAGGGCCGGACAGATCAGGTCTGGCATGCCAATCCACCTGATCATCGGCATGACCATCAAATCCCCTTAACGTCATAACTTTTAACTCAGTATAACTTTTGTAATCCGAGGCTGTTTCTGTAAGCCCCTTCTGATTCGTATAATCACGTAACCGTCCTTTGACATCGCCTATATCCATATTCTGCAGAAATACATCCCATTCACCAGTCTCATCAGATCCAGACTTATCCTTCACCCAAGTATCAAGATCTGCCTCATTATCAGCTCCGACCCCGCCTTTAGCATCCAGATAGGTAATACGCTGGATTGGATTCTTTCCACCATAACTATGTACCATTCTCTGACCAATATTCTCATTGCCGGCCCGACTTCTCCGCTCTCTATCTACAGACCTGATCTTGGGCTGCCGTTGCAGGGCCTTGGCTCCCATCAGATCCGCTTCCTTTTCTAATCCGGCATCATCATTGATACTCACGATTCCCTTTACCTGTATTGTCGGCTTACCCCTTCCTTGTTTTTGCTGAACCACATGCCAAGCTTCATGAGGTAAGTGCTTCTCTTGTCCAGAAGTAAGGTGAATATCCGTTCCTTGAGCATAAGCATGAGCGTGCAATTGTGCTGGTTTATCTGAATTGTAATGCACTTTAACATCGTCCATAGAGTAACCTGAAAGGTTTTCTATTCCTGATTTCAATTTATCAGGTAAGCCTGTTTTATTTTCTTTCTTCTGGATGGGATGCTGCTTTTGTACAGTTTGATTATTAGCCATCTCTTGCAGTTTTCTTTGCACAATAGCTTCTGGTCGATTATCTACAAATTGAAAAGGAGGCTCACCACCACTTTGATTTTGAGCAACCGAATTAGCAACCACCTTATTTTGATTCTCTCTTGGCTTCTCTACTTGTGCATACATATTTTAAACCTTTTTAATTTTCATTTATTCGATGTTATAGGCTTTCTTTAATTGCCTATAACATTCCGGGTAACTCGCACTATTCCGTTTATTTCCACTGTATCATTACTGAAGAGGTGCACATATACCGCCATTTTGGCGTCATATGTGCACCCCCTTCAAACATCCATGTCATCCAGCGGCGACTTCAAATTCTGAAATCCCTTAGAAGTAATATGTGTGTAAACCTCCGTTGTCTTCGAACTACTATGCCCCAGCAGCGCTTGGATATACCTTAGATCCGTACCCCGCTCCAGCAAATGGGTCGCAAAGCTGTGTCGCAGGCTGTGCAGGGTCACCTCTTTTCTTACCCCGGACTTGGCCAGAGCCCGTTGAAATATCTTCCGGACGCTGGTGATACTGTACTTGCCGCCATTAGCTCCCTCAAACAGCCAGATTTTCGGGCGATATTGACGGTAGTATTCCCTGGTTAAGATCAAGGCCTTATCAGACAAAAGGGTCATCCGGTCCTTCTTGCCTTTGCCGTTGCGCACAATTATACAGTTTCTTTGGGAATCGATGTCGGTGGGTTTTAAATTTAGGACTTCACTGCGTCTTAATCCTGCCGAATAGATCAGGTAAATGACACAACGGTGCTTGAGGTTTCTGATCTGTTTAAGAATTCGGGCAACCTCTTCTTCGCTTAATACAGTTGGCAGCTTTTTTTCTTTCTTTGGCCTTTGAATGACGAAGGGTTCAAGTGGCCGGTTAAGGACGGATTCAAAATAGAATTTGATCGCGTTGATAGTCTGGTTCTGGTAACTGGCCGAGACATCCGTGTGCTCCACCAGATGGAGGATATACTTTCTGATCCGCTCCGGTTCTATATCTTCAGGTTTCCGGTCGGCATTGAATGTGAGGAACCGAGCCAGGGTGGAGGTATACGCCTTGATCGTGTTCTGGCTGTATCGCCGCATTTTCATCTGTTCAATAAAGGCTTGTGGAACCTGCACCTTCCTGGACGGTTCGGCCTTTTGGGAAGGGTAAGTTTGTTTGTCAGCGCTGTCTTGTCTCGGCAGGAATCGGATCTTTCCATTGAATTTTCTGTTCAAGAACGACAGGTGATTATCATAGTATGGAATGTGCCAGCAGCCCAAAGTTGAGCTCCACCTGCAGTCTTTGATCGTCTGCACCTCGTTGATCACTGCTTCATCCCTGTCAAAAAGCAGTTTGAGCCGAGGCTTGTTTTTATGAAGGGTCTTTTCAACGCTGATTATTTTAGTCATGGCCGTCATCCTACATAGGTTCCCGGCTGAGGTAGGTTCCCTTGTCGATTCCAAAACAAGGTTGTAACCCCGTGCTGTCGAAAGAACCATCCCTTGATGGTATGCCAGATAGAGAACACCTTGGTCACTTCCGACCCATAAAGTATCGTGATCACTCGCTTCATCACCTGAAATTCTTTAGGAGGCATAACGCGGCTGAGCGGTTGCAATAAAGCGCAGCGAAATGAGCATCCTTCCCCAAGCTGATGTTCGGCATTTTTACGCGATTTTGCGAGACATCTCATGATATGAGAACTCCCAGAGTCCTGCATTGGCTTTTGCATGTTCAATCGTCATACTCACAATATTGCCCTTTTCATCTATATCTATATAGATATTTTCACTTATCTCTTTCGTCTCAAGTACCTCTCTGTCGGTGAATTCGATATGAGCAGTATCCGTATCAGAAAAATATTTCACTTTCATATTTAATCCTCCTTATATGATCTATCGAAGAAAGCATTATGAACTGTTTCTCTATCTTCGAGCAAAATAACCCTTAAATATTTTCCAGCCTCTAATATCTTAGCCCATTTTCTGATCCTGCCATCGGATTGAGTTTCAGATTTTTTCAGGATTTTCAATGACAAATTTTATCCAATCCTCTTTGATCTGAGCACGATCAGGCCGTTTCCTCATATAATCAAAATATTGCGTAGTTTTCATTTCTCAATTTGCAGGCACATTGAATCGTCTCTGCCTAACAACGATTATACAGTCTGTATAAAACGGCAAATACAGACTGCAAAAACCCGCTCAAAGACTATCAATCGGGCTTCGCACCCCGTGGACTCCCTTGTTCAGGACATGGCTATAAATCCTTGTGGTGCTGAGGAAACATTTTTAACGAATTTACTCATATGCCTGAATTCCATCTGCTTCATAAATATGCTTGACGTCCATTGCACTTATATTCTTTGTTCAGGGTTTCAAGCTCTTTTTCTCCGTCACAAAACATTATGTTTTCTCTCATTATGTTTATCAACATAATAAAATCGGATATCATCCACAACATTGTCAACTGATTGAGATACGTCAGAGTTGTAGTTCATGATCATTCTTCCCCCCTGGTCCCTGATCCCTGATCCCCGATCCCTGCCTTCCCCCCTACTTTATCGCCTTACTCCCCAGGCGGTCGGCCTCCTCTTCCAGGGCCGGGCTGTCGTTCACCGGAAGGCCGTTGACCTCGGTCGTGGGTGTTACCCTTCCCTGGCTCTGCTGCTGCACATGGGCCAGCTCGTGCCCCAGCAGCCGCTGGCCAGCCGAGTTATTGGGGCTGAACTGGCCGGGCGCAAAATGGATGTCTGTCCCCTGGGTATAGGCTAATGCCCCCACCGCAGGGGCGGCGGACGATTCAGGGTGGATTCGGACGCCCGAAAAATCGGTGTTAAACGCACTCTCCATCCGGGTCTTCACCTCATCGGGGATGCCGGTCTTGTTCTCCATTGGCTGGGCGACCTTCTGCTGCATCAGCCGCTGGCCTACACCGGGTCCATGGCCAAACGCAGCCGTCAGCCTTTTGCGCTGAGCCGAAAGATACGGGCTGTCCTGAATGGCCGCCGTACGCTTCTGTAAAACAGCATGATCCGGTCCCGGGGCTGAAAGACAGGGGCCGGGGATCAGGGGCCGGGGGTCAAAAAGCAGGGATCGGGTTTCAGTGCGTTGTGTTTCGTTTTTTTGTGTTCGTTCGTACATCTTTACCTCAGGGATCAGGGATTAAAAAGCAGGGATCAGGGCTTGGCTTTTTTTTCGATGGATCTTCGTAATCCGTTAAGCATTCTGCCGAGTTCTGCTGTTTTGTTCAAGACGTCGTTTATTCGATATTCATCAATATAGTTTAGTCTTCCTGCTATCTGGATATGTGTTTCCACCTCTGCGAGAGAACCACAGGCAATCGAAAGATGTTGGAGAAACTCCTTGCTGTGTTGACGCTGACGGCCCTCGGCGATATTTGCCGGCACGGACACAGCCGCACGTTGCAACTGACTCGCAAGCCCATACATCTCGCACTTCGGAAACCCCTTCGTCAACCGATAACAGACCACCACCAAATCCATTGACTTCTGCCAAACCTCCAAATCCCGATACCCTCTAACCATCACCGCAACTCCAGACCCCACTCCCTACCCCCTAATCCCTGATCCCTGGCCCCCGGCCCCCGGCCCCTGCCTTTTGATCCCTGTCTTTCCGCCCTGATCCCTAATCCCTGACCCCCGATCCCCGATCCCTGCTTTTTGATCCCCGATCCCTAACCCCCGATCCCTGTCTTTTGATCCCTGCCCTTTCATTCCCTCCATTTCACAAAAATCACCCGGTCCATCCATGAATATTTGATGGTGGAAAAGCTCCATGGGATCTGATCCAGCAGCATATCAAAGGCTCGCTCCTCTACCTGCAGGTGCCA
>JAFCZU010000111.1 GCA_019314185.1 Deltaproteobacteria bacterium
TCCATCACGGTCTCTTTCTCCTGGTTTTTGTTGGCAAACTCTAACCATAGAGAGAGATCGTGATTTAATCAATTTTTAGACTATGTAAACACTTTTGAACGTTACCAATGATTTTAGCACATTGTTACCATGAATGAAGATGCACTGCCAGCCGAGTTGCCAAAGGACTTTGATCTGGAGCAATATATCATGCCGACCCGTTTGACGGATGCCACTGAGGACGGCGGTTTGTTCGGTATTCGATTTGGGTAGGCGTAGCGATTCTCATGAAGGTTAGTGATGCCAAGCTACTAATTTTATAGAATAGCCAGCTTAAGCTGGTTCTCATTGAGGCGTTACAACGGCAACTTTGGAGCCAAAATCATCCTGGTTCAACGTCGAATCCTGTTCTCTTTCAGGCTCTGTCCGTCAGTTGGCAAGGGCTCGAAAATGAAGCGGGAGGCGCGTATTTTGGAGAGATATGCGCTTTCTCGTACCTCCAAACATCAGAACCGGCACGCCACCCGGGAAACTTTCCACGCGGGATCTCCCCTCTTTTTCAAAACTTTGATCAAAACTGTAAAACCGAAGGGATGTCCCGAAGGCCCGCGAAAGCCCGGGTGGAAAGAGTCGCCAATGGTCGATGGGTGTGCCCTTCAGCGGATGTAAAAACCAAATCGCTGCGTTTATATGAAAAGGAAATAAAGTGGTGGCAATGAAATTACTTCGTTTCGAATTATTAGGTTTAAAGGGTTCGTTTACGGGCATGGTCTTCGCCTTTCCCCCGCCGAACATGACTGACATCAGTCATATTTCCGCCGAGGTTCAGAAGTTGGGTGAGGAAAATCAAGATTCTACAATAGAAATTGTCGGCGAGGTTTTTTCTCATCTACAGGAGACACTTCCCAAAGACATTATGGGAAGATTGCAGGCATCAAGAGACGTCGTCCTCTCTCATCTTTTCACTGATGTGTATCCGTGGGATAAAACATTGGAGGCCGTCGATGATCTATGGCCCACATGGGGTGCACCGTGGCTCCTTGCCGCCAAGTCCTGCTTGGAAGGTAAATGTTACGATAAAGCGCTTGATTATATCCTTTCGGCGGAGAGGCTCCTTTTTGTCGGTGATGGATATCTAATTAGTATCGTCGATAAGTTACGTAAAGACACAATAGGCTTTGACTCAAGGAAAATAAAAAAAAGGGACATCAACCTTGAGGCTAACTTGATTATAACCCGTCACAAGCCAACAGTTATAAATTTCGATAGATATGCTTCGCGGGCTAAAATTATCAAAAAGCGTGATGCGTTTCGTAATGCCATCGAAAAATGCTTAAAGATCCATGGTAACGATCCCAAGGAATGGTTCATTGAAAAGGATTATTCAGAGCTTTCTTCTGCTGGTGGCATGTGCATGTATGTCAACATGGTTGCTATCGTCTCTCAAACTCAAGATCATGATTTCACCTTCTGGAATCATACAGCTATCGGTTTTCTCAAGAAAAGCTTATCTGTAGAACGGCCTAAAGATCCAAGTAAGTCCTTATTAGATGTTTATCCATTAACAAGGTTGTGTGAAACATATGCTAATATGGTTGCGTATAAGCCACAGGTTTTTTCGGAAGAAGAAGCCATACATGATTTAGAACAAATCGAATTTTACGCTACAAAATTAGCTAATGAATCAAGATCCAACACATATGGGATGATGCGTAAACTTACTAGGATATACCAGTCCAATGCCCGATTTCTACGAATGAACGAGGCGCCCCAGTGTGAGATAGATGAGGCTGTGCAGAAGGCTAAACGATTTTTCGAAGGAATGATGATTTATGCGTATCCGAATTTACCTGCCAAACCAAAAATCGCAAAAGACTTTTCAAAGTTCCTCGCCGATTTCGGACATTTTGATGAGGCAAAAACAATCGCAGACCAATATTTTGGAGATTCCGGAAATCTTAAAGTTCTGGTTGAAGTTGCATCAAAATACAAAAAAGGCAGCCGCAAGAGTGCTGTGAAAGAGCTGACGAGAACACTAAAAGATGAAGAAAATGCAAAGCATATATTGGGGTATGCCAGTTTGCTGGTTTTCTATATACAGAAAATGATTTCAGATGGTGCAACCATCAAAAAATTTGTGATAGCTTCAGCCAGAAAAGAGATAAAAAACAAGATAGGGGTTTTGATTAAGTCTTGCGTGTTCTTTATAGATACAAAGAAGGTGGATCAAGCCTACCGATATTTCAAGGTTTTGGAGTGGGCGGATGGTGACGATTTGTCTGGAAATGTTGTGCATCTCGGAGCGCGGATCAATTTACTGAGAGTAAAGGCGGAACATCTTACTGCAGACGAAGCCGCTTCTTGGATTCTGGCCAAGCTGAATAAAAAACCTTCGCTTAAAAATGACCCTTACCTCTGCAGTATTTTGTTGAGTACCTATGCACAGGGTGCAACTATTCAACTCGATTCACGAACCCTCAGAAAGCTGAATGCGAATATCTCAAAGGCTCCCGATGCCGTCAATTTCTATGATATATTAAAATGGCAAATTGCCTCGGGTAATCTTGATAATTGGGCGGAAAATTTCCTCCATGCTGTCATGGAGTTCCCAAATGATTCAAAGCTTTTGAATTTACCAATTTTTCTTTGGGAAAACAATCCCGAGGAAGCGCCTTCCATACTTCGCAAAATCTTTCTGAAATCGTTTGAAGAGACAGATCTTCAGCCTTATATGGTGGAAGTTTGCCTGAAGCTGCCAGGCGATTTTTTTTTGCGAGTGAAGTCACATCCAAGCTGTTTAGCAAACTCAACACGCCTTGGGAAGACGAGCAGATGTGGAAGCGTTATCTCGGAGCTTTAATTTCCGGTTTGTGTAGGGGGCAAATCGATTCCTGGTATGATCCCGATTTGTGCAGACAGAGAAGTGTCGATGCTGCAAAGTGGATTAATCGATGCCTACCGCGGGTCGGGGTTTGGAAATGGGCTCAGTGGCTTGGGACTGGCCGGGGCAATTTTGTGCGTGTGATTGTAGCAAGCCTCTCAGGAGACATTAAGGATTTACAAAGATCTCTTGATAATTCTGGTTTGACATGCGGGAAGTGGATTGATCAGATTGAGTTATTTCTGAACCGATATCGAAAAACTGATTTTGCGTGCGCCGATTTGAATTTAGGTTCGGAGAAATGGAACGAGATTGAGGGGTTTTGTGTAGATGCGACCAGCAGATATACCCCTGATCAACAAGACTCGGATTATTGGCGTGGTCTGTACCGATTGATTAATGATTGGTGTTCGAAAATCGAAACGGATCAAATTACCGAAGTGTTACTGAACGCCTGGCTCGCCCTGCATCAAAACCTCGAAATATCGACTACGGAATCAATTGTTAAAGTGGTTAATGCTCCAGTCCATGATTTCAAAAACCATAACAAGGCAGAATTTAACCTTTCCGACGAGTTGCCATCCACCAGGAAGGATATGTTTAATAACGTAGTGGAGAAAACACTTGAGTACCTCAACTTTCATAGGTATTCAGCTTTTGGCAGAGTTAATCTTTGCGATGTTCTGGCGGATGCCGCTTTTGATCTTCCTTTCGTTCAGACTAAAAAAAAAGATAATGCATGGTCCTTACTGCCAAGGTTGTATGCTATTCGCCCCAAGCAGCCTGTTGAAGTCATGGCAGATCGAAAGCTTTTAGTCGAGGCTGTGAAGTCGCTCCTGATGAATTCCACGAACCACACAGACTCAAGGAAACTGAAGGGATGGATTTGGGCTGAAGTTTTTCACGAGGATGGATATGGTGGTATAAGAATTATTGACAGTGGTCGTGAAGACAATGGCAAAATCCTTTCACCCAACATTATTGAACTATTGAACGATCCTAACGCAAAACCGTTTTCGTCAACCGGAAGCACAGGTTACGGAACACGACTATGTCACAGAATTGTGAAGGCGCATGGGGGTAGTTTGACGTTTGCGCCAGGACCGGCTCATGTTGGATTAAAAGCGGAAATACATATACCCCTTTGATTAGAAGGAGACTTTACAGATGATCAGAATTAACCGTTTTAGAAGGATATTGCTTGTTGATGACAAAGAAGTAAATCGACAAAGATACACTTCCATCATTTTAAAAAGCCTTAGCCCCGCCCCAAAAACCCCGATCGTGCCTTTAATTTCCTGGGCACAAGATGCTGAAGAAGCATTGACGTTTTTGAAAGCCGCCAGAGAAGAGGGGGCATCCCTTTAATCTGCTGGTCACAGATCTTTACATGTCGCCACTTGATGGTATCTGGCTGATCAAGCAACTCAGGAGTAATGATTTTTCACCCGATGAACTGGATGTAATACTCGTGTCTACCAAAGATGCAGCCATGGACAAAATCGGGGAAATTGAAAGTGTGACCTCGGATTGGATAGGCGACAGTGGGCGTGAATTAAAAAGGGTGCTGCGGCCCGAAATAAATGAGGGAGCTGGATCTGATGATCACGACGAGAAATTTCTAGAGGCAATCTGGGATGGGGTTTGGAAGAGAATGGATGAGCGTCTCGCAGAAAGCAAGAGAATAGTCTCAAGTCCGACGGTAGGTTCTACTTGGCAAGAAAAATTCATAACTGGGGACAAGAAGCTAATTGATCTCATTAATTATGTAATAACAGCATTAAAGAATGATAAATATATGACGGTTCTTATAACTGGTGATTCAGGTAGCGGAAAAGGGCAGTTGGCGCGCTTGCTTCATGACGAAAGCGGAAAAAAGGGGAAATTCTATAAAATTGATTTAGCACGATTGGGTGGGAGCCCTGAACTTATTGGTTCAGCATTATTCGGACACGAAATAGGTGCTTTTACTGGAGCAATAAAACAAAGAATTGGCCCTATTGAGGACCAAACAGGCAAAGATGCAACAATTTTTCTTGATGAAATCACCGAAGTTCCAATTGAAAAGCAATCAATACTTCTAAGCTTGATTCAGGATATGAAAATTCAGAGAGAAGGTGGAAATAAATGGAGATCTATCGAAAAAGTTCAATTTATTGTTGCGACAAACAGGAACATCGAAGCAGAAGTGCGGGATAAGAGATTTAGAGAGGATCTTTATTGGAGATTGAATATTTTGTGTATCCACATCCCTCCCTTAAGTGAACGAAAAGTAGACATTCCCTTGCTCATCAAGCACTTTTGGGACCAAGACCACTGTCCTCGCAATGAGAAAATTGGCGAAGATGCAATTAATTACCTTGCTGCAAAAAACTGGAAAGGTAGTGTCCGCCAGCTTAAAAATTATATAAGAAGGATTAAGGCCGCGTACCCCGAAGGGGCTCTAACTGTGGGGGTGCTTAAAAAGCATGACACGATGCAACCAGATGCAGCTACTACCTGTTATATCCCTCCTGAATTAGACACACTTAATAATCGGGTGTCGCATGTAATATTTCATGACATCCTTGCTGAATGTGCAGCGAAAAATAACGCTAAATCACCTGTCAAGAAAGAACTCTGTTCTCAGGTAGCTGAAACTTATGGGCACTGGTTCCACAACGACACTGAAAAAGTTAGAAAAAAGATTGGGACTAAATTCGACCAGCATATCCGACCTGACGGGGATAACTGCTCTGTGTGTAAAGCTATATGGGATTCGCTCAAGTAAATAATTCATAATCATAACAATCAAGCCTGGCCTGAAAACCAAGGAAACTCAAAAGATACAGCCTTTCAAAAATTCTATCTGCCAAAAGATTCTTTTGATTCTTTACCCCCAGATTCCTCTACACAAACACAATTTTTTCACTAAAATTAGCATAAAGATTATATCCGCCCGCTTATCCTTCACCCTCCAGCGGGAAATCCCATTCCTATTTGTCCTCCCGCAGGGAAATCCCTAAAGCAAACAGCACCTGTCCTGTCTAACCAATTGAATTTCCTATAAAAAATATTTTGAAAGCCTGGCAAGTATTTTGCTCTTAAAAACAACTGAGCGCTCGAGAAAAAGTTATTCAGCGAATTGGCTTTAAGCCCTTAGGCTGAGGTCGGGCAAGAAAAGAGTTTTTTGTGAGGTGAATTTTTTCAGGATGATGATGGCTTTAACAAGGTAGGGAGGAATTCTCATGAACGAAAAAATCAAGAAAATACAACAGTCAATGCTGCCCGTTGGGAAAGATGTGATCGTGTACAATCAAGAAGGCGAAGTCGAACCCCTCCGCGTGATCCGCAAGGGAATCGCCCCTGTTCATACGAAACACGGCAAGTTTTGGCTTATGGATTTTGAGGTAAATGACCAATGGCGGGAATATTGTGCACTTTACCGGGGGGCCTTAGACGATGAAAAATTGACTCCAGAATGGGACAGTACAAGAGGGGCTGTTGTCCGGATTGATTCAGAGTGTATCCCAGGAATGACCTTTGGCGATCTTGCATGTGATTGCCGCGAACAGTTGCATCTTGCTCTGGAGAGGATCAATGACTGCGGCCAAGGGCAGTTGTCCATATTCGTAACCAGGATGGCCGCGGGAAGGGTTTTGGCTTCCACCTCGGGACTCTGTGGCTTTAAGACGCACTGGGCTTAAATACGGTAGCATCGGCCATTGCATTGACTGAGGAAGGCCGAATTGACGCCCGATCTTATGAAGGGGCTGTAGCAATTATCAAATTTCTTGGATTGCCACTCGATTTGGAGATTTCTGTTGCAACAAATAATCCTTCAAAAATACAGGTGTTACGTAGCAACGGTTATCAGGTGCATCGCACCCCCCTGTCGATCCAGCCAACAAGGTTTACTTATAGGCATTTCCTCGCGAAACGCGACTTGCTCGGCCATAATGGGCTGTTGGCGGAGGTGGCCGTATGAAGGCAACATCCTCATCCCGCTTTCTTTTATTGTGCGGAGTCTCTGGTGTTGGCAAAACGACCATTCTGGAGAAACTCTGCTGTTGCGACCATAGCTTCACCCCTGTGCCAACATTTACAACCCGCCACCTGCGACCTGGTGAAAGGCACAAGGTCTGTGTCAAGCTGCAGGAAATCGAAAAAATGCAGAAGGTGGGGGCCATTTTGTTCCGCACGGAGATCTACGGTGCGGTATACGGGACTCCACGCTACCCCATAGAGGCCACCTTGCAAAAGGGGTGTTTTCCTGTCCTGGAATGGCCAGTCGAAAACATCAACGCCATGCAAAGACTTATTGCCAAAATTTTTACTGTCTACCTGAAGCCCCCTTCGCTGTATGAATGGATGCGGCGCCTTTCGACTGATGAGCGTGACCATGACGAATCCCGTCTTAAAAAGGGTCTGCGAGAGTTGCAGGAAATCGAGGCAGGTAGATGGAAAGACGATGTGAAACTCTTTCTTGTCAATGATCATCCCATATCGACCGCCGAACTGATCCGAAACAAGGTGCAGGAATGCGTGGACGCCTTTCAGTTGAGTATGGACTGTAAATTCACCGATAGCGCTGCGTGATTGACCATGAAAACTAAAAATGAGGACCTGTATGTACAAACACAAAAGAAGGCGCGATCGATTTTATCGGTCGCGAGGGGGTACTTGTCAGATACTTGAAATTTCTTGTGGAGCATGTCGCGCGTTTCGTGCGTGCTATCAGAAAGATGGCCAAGGGCGCTTATTCAGGTTGTATGTTGACCGTCTTCAGATTGAAGGAATGCCTCGATGTCGCTTCCTGATGAAGGGAGATATGCCGCTGTTAAAGTGTGAAAAATGTGGCCTGATCATGGGCATACCCATGATCTACAAGCCGGAAGATCGCCTTGCCTGGCGGCTTGTCCCCGGGGCATGGATTGCAAAAAGGATCAAATAGGAGGGACACCAGGGCGTGTACAAGAAGCTGTTCACCAGAAGATATCGTCAGCATAAAGGAGTTTCTCACGGAACCTCATAACCCGGATGACTGTCCAGGACAACATCCTCCTGTCTTTTCAGAATCAGGCTGGAGAACATCTGAAAAATACTTTCCTTTTTCCTATGCAAGTCAGGAAGCAAGAGAGAAGAAATCGGGAAAAGGCCAAGGAACTTCTTGCTTTCATGGGCATTGAAGAAAAAGCAAATGATCTGGTAGAGGATTTGTCTTATGGTCAGCAAAAAATGATATCTCTGGCATGTTGTCTTGCTTCTGGCGCTGACCTGCTTTTACTGGATGAACCTGTAGCAGGCATTAATCCGGAACTGATCGAAAAAATTCTTACGATAATAAAAAAACTGCAAAAGGCAGGAAAGACCTTTGTCTTGATCGAACATAATATTGAAGCGGTTATGCAGGTATGCGACAGGGTGATTTTTATGGATGAAGGAAAGAAGATCGCTGAGGGTGACCCTGAGTTAGTCAGAAATAATCCTGCTGTGATAGATGCTTATCTGGAGTGATATGCTGAAGGTTGAAAGATTAGAGACAGGTTACGGCAAAAAGCAGGTTCTTTTCGGCATAGACCTTGAGGCGGCTGAAAGAAAAGTTACCGCTATCATTGGCCCAAACGGTTCAGGGAAGTCCACGGCTTTGAAGTCCATATTCGGACTTATTTCTGTATGGAAGGGAACTGTCAGTTATAAAAACAAGGATATTACCAATCGTTCGACTAAAGCCAATGTAATGGATGGAATTGCATTTGTACCTCAAGGCAATAGGGTTTTTGATGAGATGACAGTTCTTGAA
>JAFCZU010000112.1 GCA_019314185.1 Deltaproteobacteria bacterium
AACAGCCTGAAACTTTTCTATGCATGACAGCCAGTTATCCCGGTATTTCTGCTTTTTCGCGTTCCTGAGTAATTTTTTATAACCGGCTTCAGCTTTTATATACTTATCTTTTGCCGTGGCTGCTGATGACATGCCAGGCAACATCATTGCAAAAAAACAGCAGATAAAAAAACATAATATTATGGTTGATTTTTTACTCAAAATCTCGGTTTAACTCCCAAAAGGCCTCACGCAAAGACGCAAAGATTTTAAAACTATAACACATTGACTACTCTTGAAATACTTTCCTCTATCCATATACATTTCACTACGAAAACACGAAAAAAGACCTCACGCAAAGACGCAAAGACGCAAAATTAATCGCTTCACTCAACCCAACCTACAATC
Organism: Deltaproteobacteria bacterium; assembly: GCA_019314185.1. The sequence continues at coordinate 388 of JAFCZU010000112.1, forward strand.
TTTAAAAAATGAACGTCCAACGTCGAACATCGAATAATGATGTCGCTCCGCTCTTCAAATTATTTGGTATGCATTCCCACGCTGGAGCATGGGAACGAGAAATATGATTTTCGCGGCTGAAAGCCGCTCCCACTCGACCAATCCCTCTAACCTCCGACATCTGACATCCGACCTCCGTTTCTTTATTTCTTCCCATTCAATATTCGACGTTCGATGTTCAATGTTGGACGTTCATCTTTTTCTCTATCCTCTTTCCTCTATCCTCTATCCCCTTAGCGCCTTAGCGCCTTTGCGCCTTTGCGTGAGCCAGACCCTAATCCCTTAATTCGTCCTGCAATTCATTCAAACAATTCAATGCTTCAAGCGGGGTCATTTTCGATATATCGAAATTTTGCAGCCGGTTTATTACTATAGATTCCGATCCGTTAAAAAGATTGAGCTGCACAGGCTTTTTTGTTGTGGGATTTTCACAATCTTCAACAACAAAGCAACCATTTAATCTGTTTTGCCTGTTTTCAATATCAAAAAGTATTTTTTTTGAACGCTTTATAACAATATCAGGAATACCGGCAAGACGCGCGACCTGAATTCCATAACTTCGATTTGTTCCCCCTTCAACCAGCTTTCTTAAGAAGATTATTTCATCATTCCATTCACTGACAGCAATATTGAAATTTTTTATTCTGGGCTTTATTGTCGCAAGCTCTGTTAATTCATGATAGTGGGTGGCAAAAAGCGTTTTAACGCCCTTATCTTTTAAATCGTGAAGGTATTCTGCAACCGCCCACGCAATGCTGAGACCGTCAAAAGTGCTTGTACCCCTTCCGATCTCATCCATAATAATCAGGCTTTGCCTCGTAGCATTGTTTAAAATATTTGCAGTCTCCTGCATTTCCACCATAAATGTGCTTTGTCCATGGGAAAGTTTGTCAAGAGCGCCTACACGGGTAAATATCCTGTCTGTTATACTGATTAAAGCCGTATCTGCCGGAACAAATGAACCCATTTGTGCCATTAGAACCAGAAGCGCCACCTGCCGCAATACAGTGGATTTGCCGGCCATGTTGGGGCCTGTTATGACAAGTATTTGATTTTCATCATTATCCAACCTGATGCTGTTTGGAACAAAACGCTCTCCAACAATCATCTTTTCCACCACAGGATGACGTCCATTATCTATGAAAATTGAACCGTCGGATGTAATTTCAGGTCTATGGTAATCATTTTGAGCGGCAATTTCCGCAAGATTAAGCAAACAGTCGAGCTTCGCTAAAAATGATGCAATTTTTTGAATGGTTTTATTATTCTTTTTTACTTCTGCCCTTATCTCATTAAAAATCTCGTATTCAAGAGCCGCTCTTCGGTCTTCAGCGTCCAGCACCTTTGTTTCATATTCTTTAAGTTCTTCTGTAATAAACCGTTCTGCATTCACAAGTGTCTGTTTCCGGGTATAGTGCTGCGGAACAGTTTGCGCACGGCTTCTCGGAATTTCTATGTAAAAACCGAACACTTTATTATATTTTACTTTCAGGGAGGTTATACCGGTTAACTCCTTTTCTTTAATTTCTAATCCAGCAAGCCAGCCTTTGCCATCACGGCTGATTTTAATAAACTCATCAAGCTGCCGGTTAAACCCTGTTTTAATAATACGCCCTTCATTTATTGTCGGAGGCGCATCTTCACGTATTGCCGCCTCGATGAGCTTTGCAAGATCTTCTATATTATCAAAAGGTTCATTCCATTTAAACAGGTCGGTTTTAAAATTGGAAAGCAGATGAAATATTTCCGGCAAACTATTAAGGGAACGCTTTAAAGCAACAAGATCCCTTGCATTGGAATATCCCATTGTAATTTTGCTTCCAAGACGTTCAAGATCATAAACCGATTTTAAGCTTTCCCTGATACTTTTGCGAACCTGGGTATTATCCTTTGCTTCTTCAACAGCGTCATGCCTTGACCGGATTTTTTCCATATCTAAGAGAGGATATCTAACCCATGTTTTCAGACACCTCCCTCCCATGGAGGTAACTGTCCGGTCAATTATTTCAAGGAGCGTTCCCTCCTTGCCGCCTGTTTGTATGTTCTTGATGAGTTCAAGGTTTCGACAGCTTAAATCATCGACCAGCAGAAAATTGGATAGTGAATATGTTTCGATTTTTACAACATGATCAATTTGCTGTTTTTGTGTTTCCTGGACATAATATAGAATAGCTCCGGCAGCGCCTGTGCCGGCCTTTAAATCCTCACATCCAAATCCTTCCAATGAAACAGTCTTGAATAGATTAACAAGCCTTTCACGTCCACTGTTATGTTTAAAAACTCCGTCATCCAGGAAGGTTATAGATTTGTCGGATATTGTATTTATTATTTGCGCAAAAAACGGATCATTTGGGGATGATTCAGGCAGGAGAACTTCACTTGGAGACACACGTTGTATTTCATCAACAATTGAGCTTAAATCAATTGATTCTGATACACGAAAAGTACCGGTTGAGATATCAAGATAAGACAACCCTATAATATCATTTTTTCGTGACAGGGAAAGAAGATAATTGTTTGATTTTTCGTCTAATAATTCATTGTCAACAATCATTCCAGGAGTAATAATGCGAACAACATCCCTTTTTACCAGCCCTTTTGATAGAGAAGGATCTTCTATCTGATCACATATTGCGACCTTGAAACCATTCTCAACAAGACGAAAAATATAATTTTGCGCTGCCCTGAACGGCACACCGCACATGGGTACTGGAGATTCATCCTTTTTATTCCTGGATGTTAAGGTGATCTCTAATATCCTGGACGCAACTTCAGCATCCTTAAAAAACATCTCATAAAAATCTCCCATCCGGTAAAACAGTATTGCATCAGGGTATTTATCTTTAATCGATAAATACTGCTTTATCATTGGGGTGATTTTAGGAAGGCTCATTAATTTCTTTGTTGTTTTCAACGGATTCTAAAGGAATGTTTTGGGAAGATTCCAGAGGTTCTAAAGAAATGCTTTGGGAAGATTCCAGTTTGCTTTTCAGAGCAAATATTTCTTCCTGTTGTGAATCAACCACGGCTTTCTGTTCCTTGACAACTTTTCTATTTTTTAAACGTCCCACAATATCGCCCAAAAAGGCTATAAGGAACCCAATTAAGAAACATGACAGATAAATAACAGCGTTTGGTATTTCTGGTGTATGATACTCATCAAAAGCCATAAGATTTAATCTAAAGCCCTGCTTCGCTGTAATTACATCCTGATTCTGAAAAGCAAAAACCATTAAAAGCACTACAATAATTAACCAGAAAACAATTTTGATGTTTTTCATAATAATATATATCTCCTATCATTATTTAATAAATTCGCAAGAAAATGAGTTCATCACATTTATTTAACATACAATTTTACCATCTTAAACTCAACTCTTTTTTCCCTGTATCGACACAATATCAAGCTCGCCCCACAAACCAATTTCATTGCCCATAATAACTATCAAACCAGCAACTCCTTTGATACTTTTCCCAAAATTTATAGCCTTCTGTATATCTGTTTTTAATTTAACCTGATTGCAAATCGAAGTTGCGACTGCATCGGCAAGAGAACATGATTCTGATAAAACGCATACTGCATCGGCCTTTCCGAAACTGAAAGAGTGTCCAACAGTACCTGACGATGTACAAACACAAAGAGCTTTTTTTACTGAATCAACACGCAAGCCGATTTGCATGCTTAAAGGAGAGTTGCCGGCATAAATTGCAACCGTAACCGGGCTGCCAGCCTTTATAAAAACATCTCCGCCGTTTTCTACAATAACCTCATCAGAATATGATAACAAATCACGTCCAACATGTTCGGCGATAGCGCCGGCAACTGCAGCCATCGGGCCAACACCGGCTTTTTCGCCGGCTTTTGCCATATTCTTTACTATAACCGGCGCCGGGCCATTTATGTGCCACGAATTAAAGGTTTTTGCAAAATCTTGATGTTTTTCAATATATGCTTCTACATAACCTCTGTAGCGCAGTATAAAATCCCTTGTGATCTTCTCAAGAGACTTTGTTGCATGCACAAAAAGATCTGTTTCTTTTACAGCTACTCTAAAAGAAACCAGATTCTCTTTTTGTGCCAGATTACGATATGTTCGTTTTTGATGCATTTTAACAAAACTGCGGCTCAGGTCTCATAATTTGAGGACACTGTCTAAGGAAATACTGATCTGTCATACCGGCTATAAAATCCCTGACAATTTCCTCTTTGCAATGATTGTCAATATATTCTTCAGACATATCCTGTAAAAATTTTGTAAAAATTACCGAAGAGCGGTTTTTATTTTCAATATCTTTAAGATACCTTTCAAAAAGCATCTCAACTATCTGTTTTATTGCATTTAAATGTTTTTTTGTTTTAGGATTCATATATATATATTCAAGATTGAAATCTTTCAGCTTTTTCAAAGCTGCTGACACTTCTCCGCTAAAGGAAATGCAGCTCTTGTGATAGCTGTTGTTAATAATATCTGTTACAAGATTATATACGATTGTACCGTTTGTATTCCCCAGCAGTTTTGCGCTTTCATCCGGAAGATCAGCTCTTTTAATTATATTCAGCCGAATGGCATCCTCAATATCACGTCCAACATAACTTATTGTATCTGCCATCCGAACAACACATCCCTCTATGGTCATCGGCATTAATTGAATCTCAGGGTCAGCTTTTTTTGCTGTTATTTCTTTATCGTGTATTTCAAATGTCTTATCACCTTTGGGTTCAAGTATTCGATTATGTATTTCACCGTCATGGCAAAGAATTCCATCAAGGGTTTGGAGACACAGATTCCATCCTTTTCCTTTACGTTCAACATTATCTAAGAACTGAACGCTCTGAACACTATGCTGGAAGTATCCGATATTATGAGCTCTGCAAAGCTCAGACAACAGCTTTTCCCCATCATGACCAAATGGAGTATGGCCAATATCATGCCCGATGGCAATTGCCTCGATAAGATCCTCGTTTAATCCTAAAAAGCGGCCTATTGTCCTTGCTATTTTCGACACAAGCTGAACATGAAGCATCCTGTGGGTAATATGATCATTTTTAATAAGATAAAAGACTTGGGTTTTGTCGATATATCGCGTATAGGCTCTGGAATGGAGAATCCTGTCAACATCGAGAGAAAATGCCTGACGATAACCTGTTCCCAGACGCTCTTCGTTTGTACGACGCAAAGCATATAAACTTAGAGTGGCTGAGTTTGACAACATGTCAGTCTCTCTCTTGTTTAAAAAATCTTTAATTGTTTGAAGAGTCACATTCAGACCTCTTTGCATTTAATACAAAGACAGAGGGTAAAACCGGTATGTCTGCCCAGTACCTTTGGATATTTAGTTGAAATTTATTCCCATTACCGCCCAAGAATATCAACCGTAAAGGAACATCAAAACCGTTTATAGTTTGCATTCTGTCAAATACAGCGCTATATAAGAAGGAGCCGCTATCATTAAATACCTCAACCTTACGAACATTGTTTTTGCTGCTGTCAACGTATATTTTTTCAATAACATTTCCCCATTTCTTTTTTAAAACAAGGGTATATCCATCTTCAGCATCATTTTTTATTATAGATTCAGAATCATGTTTATAAACCGGAACACGACCGGCCAATATGGAAAAAACATCACATGATTTTATGGGAATGGAAATGAATTTTTTCAGATTTGATTTGTTGGAGCGTTTTTTGTAATACCTCTGCTCGGTATGAGAAACAAAATAAAGCCAACTTCCGTCACTTGCAAATGTAACTATGGGTTGCCCTGAAACGTTTCTTATGGCAATACGAAGTTTGTCCGGTTTTGACCCAACCCAGGCTGCGCTCGTTATTATGCCCTTTTTACCATTTTTCCAGAACGTTATCTTTCCGATACCCTTGAAAGTTTTCAGCTTTATATTTCTATTTTGCAAGAATAAAAGCAGCTTTTGGACTTCATATAAACCTTCTGGCCCTTTTACCTTTAACGATTTATCTGAAAGCTTTCCGGTGAGGGTGCTGCAGGCAGAAAGAAAAAAAACAGCAGTAATAATAAAGCAAAAAAAGTACAATTTTAATTTAAAATTTAACATTTAAAATTAATAGTTCTCTAATTTCTGAATTCTTTAATCCCCTAATCCCCTAATCCCCTAATCCCCTAATCCTTTAATCCTTTAATCCTCTAATCCCCTAATCCTCTAATCCTGTCCAAGCTCCTCTATCTTCTTTTCAAGAACTGTTTTATCATTTTTCTTGTACTGCAAGGATTGTTTGTATAATTTTATTGCGTTTTGCCTGTCATTAATCTTCATATAGGCATCTCCAAGGTGTTCCAGAACAATCGAATCATCAGGAACAAGGCTGACAGCCTTTTTCAGAAGCTTTACAGCTTTTCTGAAATACCCTTTTCTGAAATATACCCATCCAAGACTATCTACAATATAACCATCATCAGGTTTGTACTTTAATGCTTCCTTGATAAGCTGCTCAGCCTCATCAAGATTCTCACCTAATTCAGCATATATATAGCCAAGATAATTCAATGCATTGGCATTTTTCGGTTCAAGTTTTATTACGTTCTTCATGGCTTCAATAGACGCATGTTTATTGCCATACTTATCATATACTACTCCGAGACGAAAATAGAGTTTTGCATCATCCGGATTGATTTCAATGCCCTGCTTAAGGATTTGTACAGCTTTTTCAAACTCCCCTGTCTCTTCATAAAAGCTTCCAAGATAGAGCATATATTCCGGTTTATCCGGTATGTTTTTCACTATTTCTTTTAAAAAGTTTATTGCCTCCTCAATATTTTTCTGTTTTTGGTATAAAAATGCAATATGAATTACAGAGTTCTGATAGAACCTTGAATCCGGCGCCACCTTTTTGAAACTAACCATGGCTGCATCTTCATCCTTTTTTTTATCATATACAATCCCAACAACATAATGAAGATCGGAGCTGTCAGGCGCACCCTCAAGCATCCCTTTAAGAATTGTTAACGCTGCATTGTATCTTTTTTTCTTAATATAGCGTTCACTAACCATTAATATTAAATTCGGATCTGACATACTCCTTGTGCCAAGATCTTTTAAAAGTATTCCAGAATTCTTTTTCATTCCTTTCTTATAATAATAATAACCAAGCTCCATGGCAGCCTGGCTGTTTTCGGGATCTTTTTCCAGTATATCCCTGTATATCTGAATAATTTTCTTCTCATCCCCTGTTTTTTCATACAGTTTTATTAACTCGAAACAAGGCTCTTCAATGTCCGGCTCCAGTTCCAGTGTTTTTAAAAACTCCATTTCAGCATCAGCAATATTGCCCTGTTCCGCATGAATTTTACCAATATAAAAATGCCCGGCATATGAATCCGGAAAGTTTTCAAGCAACTTCTCATATACTACCATGGCTTTAGATAGATTCCCTTCTTCCATATAAAGTTCGCCAAGAAGCAGATATATTTTTTTCTGTTTTGGATCAACATTAATAATTTTCTTATATGTATCCTTAGCTGAATCAAAATCCTTTAGATGCTGTTTTATGCCTCCATATATAATAAGAGCTTCAACATTATCCGCATCCTTTTTAAAAATAGTTTCAATAAGATTTAATGCATTCTGATGATCCCTCTGCCTGAGGTAAAGCATGGCAAGTTCTATCTTCAGGTATGATGAATCAGGATCGGTTTTAATCGCTTTTCGGAGATAATATATAGCTTTATCCGAATTTCCCTTTTTTATTTGCAGTTGCGCCTCTGTAAAGTTGTAATACTGGCTTTCAATTCTTGTAGAAACCACAGGTTTAATATCAACCGACGGAGCTATCTTTTTAGTTGCGGCACAACCCGAAGAAAAAAGGACGAACATAATTAGATAAATAGACGTTTTTTTAATCACAACAACCATCATAATTTTAAATGTTAAATTTTGAATCCAAAATTGAGAACTTAAAATTCAAAATTAGTTAACGTAATTTAATATACTTTACTCAAGTTTCGCACCCTTGATTTCTATCAATATCAAGACGGTAAGCGTTGAAAATAACATTTTTACAGCAAAATCATTTACTTATATTTTGTAAACAGCAACCTGTGCAACATACATTATGATCAGGCGCAAAGAAGATATAACATATTTAATTTAATGATGTATTAAGCATCAATCTTATATTAATTGATTGGCGCCGTTGTAAAAACCACAGGCAGTATATTTCGGTTTAAAATTTATTTTTAGCCC
>JAFCZU010000113.1 GCA_019314185.1 Deltaproteobacteria bacterium
AAGAATAGGTCATCAGCCAATTTTTCCCCCACAGCCGCTCACTCACGTGTCGCGCAGCTCTCGAAATTGAATCCCAGGAATGTCTTGCCAGTTTTGGTTTTCCAGTTGTCCCGGTAGTAAAAATGTGAATGCTTGCTTCTCGATCCTTATTATCACGACGCTCAAGCTCCCTATAACTGAACGGCAGAATTTCATCAGCATATACGAGAAGATCAATGTCATATTTTTCAATATAGTCTTCAACTTCGGTAAAGGTAAAAAATGAATGGCACAGATAGAGACTTAAATTCAGATCCTCACACAAGTGGAGGGATAGTATTATCGGTAATGGATTTTCTGAATGCACCATAATTCTGCTATGCCTTCTGAATAGGCCTTTATATTCATTAAGCAAATCCGTCAGTTTGGTGCTGTCAATAACCGAATCATCAATGATATATTTATTTTTCATAAAGAGCCGCCAGTTCACTAATGGTATTGAACAGAATAAACCCTTTGGAAAATGGATCCTTTCCAGTACTCTCCTCCAGTTTCGTTACAACTATCGCAAGCCCCATAGAATCAAGGGGGGTGTCTTTTAACATATTGGTATCAGGACTAAGTTCTACTGACTCCAATCCATTTTCCTGAATCACCTCATTGATGGCGTCTTTTACCATCTGAATAAATTGCCCATTCATATTGAAATTTCTGTCTCCTTGGATTAATGAATCGCTATTATTCTTGTTTTAGTACTCATGTGGCAAGCCATTGAGATTGCCCGGTGCGATTTGTAAACGAAATGATCATTTTCTGCAAACAGCTGCTATTTTTTTACTAAAAATTTTATTGTCCTTGCCGTAAAAAATAAAGCCAAGTCTGAAAAAGATGTTCAAGATATTATTCATAGCCAGCCCCACATAATTTAAAGGATTTTCATAAAATACGTATAAATTGAGCGGGAATACGTGAATATCGCTAAAATATGAATATTCAAGTACTTGCCGCAGGCTGTACTCAGTAAAAGTATTAAAATGGTTGAAATTCTGAGCAAGAGCCTCAGAGCCGGTTATCGGGTTGGCCCCATTGAGGGAATGCACTGTCAGATGGCCGCCATCCGCTAAATTTTTATGGCAGAGTCCTAAAAAAGTCAGGATTTCATTCTTGGTTAAATGATTGATCTCCTGCTCGGCAAAAATTAGATCGAAAGGTTCCAAATTTTCACGAAGGAATGGAAATACATTGGCAGCCCGGCAGTTTAATCCGTGTTTTTTGGCCAGCGCAATTTTGTCCGGATCCGAATCGATTCCGATAACATCCGTGTAGCCTTCGGAGTTCATAAGCTCCACCATGTAGCCAGTGCCGCAGCTAATCACCAAAGTACGAACACTTTTGTTCTTCGGCATATACTTGAAATAATTCCGCCGGTAGAATTTGCCAAATTTCCCGAAACCCTTTTCCACATCCGCCGGTGCCTCCCAGAAAGTATCAAATGGCTCAATCTGAGCCGCCAAGTCCTTATCGATCATCATATTAGCCGGAAGTGCGTGATGGGTGTTACCGATGCGCCTGTCCAAAAGCCCCTGGGTTTGGTACAAACAAGCAGTCTCGGTTACTCCTCTTTCAAAACTGTACTGCGGCGAAAACCCGAGTAGATCCAGTGCTTTAGTAGTGGCAAAACTGAAGCTTTTCCTGAAAAAATCCATCCTTCTGCGGTGCAACAGCGGCTGAATCCCCAGAGGTCTTAGGACAGTTTCCATGATCCATGCCAGGGCAAGAAAAGGCGGAAGCGGTGCCCTGAAGCCTAAAACCCGTGCATCTAAACTATCTGCGATCGCGCTTACCATATCATGGGTGGAGATTGGATTTTTTCCTACGAGTAAAATAATTTCGCCAAGTGCCTTTTTAACAATCGCAGCTTTTAACATGCCGTCAATAAGATCATCCACATATATCAGTTGATGGAGATTTTTCCCCGAGCCGATCATAAAAAAGGAATTTTTGTCGATTAACTTGAAAAGCTTTAAAAGTCTGTGGTCCCCGGGGCCATAGGTTTCGGATATGCGAATAACCACCAACGGAATTTTGTCTTTATATGAAAGGACAAGGTTTTCACCTTCAAGTTTGGTAACGCCGTAAATGTTTACCGGCTTGCATGGAGATGTTTCATCAACCGGTCTCTGTGGATTGCCGTACACACCAATGGTACTGCCGTGAACAAATCGCCGAACCCCGACTTGCACACACAAATCCAATAGATTTTTCGTTCCGGTCACATTTACGTCCCGAAATACCGAGTCCGGGATATTGGCCTCATGCTGCGCAGCCGCAAGGTGAAAGACGATATCAATTTGTTTTACTGCATCGGAAAGTTTTTCTTTATCGGTAATGGAGCCTAAAACAACTTCAGCCCCCATTGATTCAACAAGCTTTTTGTTGGCTTTTTCCACATCGGTATTTTCCTGTCCAAGGACTCTAACCTTGTGGCCATCATCGATGCACCTTAACGCCAGTCTCGAACCAATGAATCCGGTCCCGCCGGTGATTAAAATGTTCATTATTTTCCCGTTTCCATTTTCTTGCGTAAAAACTGAGGATAAACCTGATTGACTTCCTCTATCTCCTGTTGCAATCGTCTATCATCCCAGCCCAATTCCCCGGCGGCAAGTTGTGCACATCTTTGCAGAACCTCATTTTCACAGGACCCTCCCGAACAAAGGTCGGTGCGCCGGAAGACCACATCTGTCAGTTTCTGCGCCATTTCCTCTCGTACCGCATGAATAACTTCCGCTTCCAGAGTGGTTGAATTCCTCAATACTTTGGCCCAGTGTGAATTCTCATCAATGTATTTCAGAATCTCTTCATACCGGGAGCCGTAATTGCGTATCAGAGCATTCGTTATGTTGGGGCTGATTTCAGGTGCGCTTTTTTGCGTAGCCTTCTTTATGAGATCTTCTAAACATGTAATGTTGCCGCCATAAATCGGCGTATATTCGGTCTTTGATTTGGCCTTCCTTTTTCCCAAGCTGTCCAAAATGATATTGATGGCTTTTTCCGCCATACCCCTGGCATTGGTAGCCCGAACTCCTATCAGTGTTGTAATACCATCAATACCGTGCTCTTTACGATGATTGATGAATATCGACCGTTTGCCAAAACTCATGTTATTGTTTGCCTGATGATCTTCGCTGCCAAACAAGGTCAACCCCATGTTTATCATCCGAATATCATCAAAGGTAATCTGTAGCCCCGGATAAGCCGTATTTACCTCATGGATGATCTCCTTCAATTCAGCTTCAGTGACATAAATTGTTTCCGGAACTCCTTCAAACACCCGATGCCAGACCCCGATGAGTGTGTAATTGCGCCAGGGAACCGCAAAGAGACGACGTCCCCCAATATCCACAATAGAATCTGCGTCCTTGGCCTGAGTTGAGAAAGCGAGAGCGTATCCGTGGTTGATTCTGCTTCCCACAACAAACGCCAGATCTCTTGAAAAGGTAGGCCGGGGGTGCAGTTCCAATCCCAGGCCGGATTCGAGCAGCCGGTGGGCCCAGGGACCGGCAGTATTTAGCACCCATTTGCCCCGAATATCAAAATCGTCTCCGGTCAATAGATCCCGGGCATTTATCCCGACGATGCGGTCTTTTTCTCTGAGAAATCCTCGTGCCTCGACATAATTTGCTGCATCCGTTCCTTCATGAACAGCGGATCTTAAAAATGATATGGCCAGGCGCGGCGGATTGTAGACTTGACCGTCGCAAAAAATAGCCCCTCCGGTTAAACCTTTTTTTTCTAGTCCCGGAAAAAGGTCTAACACTTCCTTCCGGGATATGAATTGTCCCCTCGGAATCATTCTGTCTTTTTGGATGCCCCGGTTGCGTCCCAAGGTGAGTAGATCATAAAGCAGCAAACCACAGCCAAGAAAGGCTTTGCCTTTCACTCCATGCCCGTATGTGGGAATGACAATGGGAAGCGGTTTTACTAAATGAGGGGCAATGCGCAGAAGTGCCGAACGTTCGCGACTTGATTCCCGGATACGAGCAATGTCGCCGTGTTGAAGATAGCGTATTCCTCCGTGAACCATTTTAAAGTGGTTGGATGATGTTGCGTTGGCAAAATCACCTTTGTCAATGAGCGCTACGGACAAACCCCGCAAAGCTGCGTCCCATGCGGCACAAACACCGAATATTCCGCCTCCTACAATGATAAGATCATATTCCCGGCTACTAAGGATGACGGTATTTCTCTCCAGCTTTCTCATTTAGGATTAAGATTTCCTGTCGTTATGATATTGAGATATGGTCTCGTCAAATAAAGAGAGATACTTTTCGGCGCATGCGCTGATGTAATAGCTTTGAACAAGCTCCCTATTGTAAGCGCTGACGCGGGCGCAAAAATCAGAATCGTTCATCAGCTCGAGGACTTTTTCTGCAAGTTTTTTTCTATCTCCCAATTCTACCAAAAAGCCTGTTTTACCATCTTCTAAAAAGTCATTTTGTCCGCCGCGGTTGTAGCATATTACTGGCAAACCTATTTCCATGGCCTCAAGGAAGACCAAGCCAAACCCTTCATGGATTGCTGTTGAAACGTAGCAATCAGACAGATCAAGGAGTTGAAACTTGACTTCATCTGAGACATTTCCAAAAAATCGAACTTTACCTATTAGATCCAGTCGTTTGGTAAGTCCTTCCAGGTGATTGCGTTCTGGCCCCTCACCTATGATTAGAAATCTGAAATTATAATTGTTTTTGAAACATGAAAGAACCTCCAGAGTGTCATCAATGTTTTTTCGTTTAACCAAGCGACCGATGGTACAAAAAACTATGGCATCGGAGTCAAGATCGAAATCAGAACGAGACTTTTTTTCAAAAACCGGTTTTTTGATCCCCAAGGGAATGATATCAATTTGACGACTGATACCGTAATATGTGTAAGCATTCGTCCTGGTGTCATTAGACTGTGCAACAACCCGATCAGATGTTTTTAGCATTAAACGGACAACAGCCGAAAGCACAGGCACTTTGTGTGGTGACAGTGATTTACTTGGGTCGAATATGTCTCCACCGTGAATCGAAAGAACATTAGGTAATCGTAATATTTTTGATAAAAGATACCCGGTCGGCCCGGATGGAATTGCAAAGTGGGTGTTGATAACATCATACATGCTACCATTTATGCTGAGAACTGTCTTTGAAAAGCTCGAAGGAAAGTAAGATAACATAGATGGAATACTCGCCACTTCCATTTTATTTCTGAATAATACTGGCACCCGAGCAATGTCTACGCCATTTACAGTTTCCTGCCTCTGTAGGCCCTTATAATGGCTTGTGATAACAGTAACTTCGTGCCCCATATTAGTGATGTGTTCCAAGATGTCCCTGGTTACAAATCCTCCTCCCCCACCAACTGGCGGGTATTCATAATTTAAAACGAGAATACGCATGCGGACCTTCTGATTAACTACGTGGTAGCTCAGACTCAAACATTAAGAGGAAGTAAGCCTGCTGTATTTTTCCAGGGCTGCATTCTCTCGTGACGGCACTCAGCCCTGAAATTTATAAAAGCCGAATCCAGAAAGACTCACAGATCAAAACAGTCATAAACATAGGAATCTATGGGGATCATAGCAACAGTAATCACTAAACAGTAATCACTAAACAGTAATCACAAATCAGATAGGGTTTGACTAAATCATCTTTTCGATGGTGTATTCTTTTTTCTTTCGCCCATGAGTGAAGACGATGATTTCACCCAGTAACCCGACGCTTGCCGTCTGAATACCAAGGACTATAAAGAATATGGCCAACAAAAGTATCGGACGTCCACCCATGAAAATGCCAAAAAAGATTTTCTGTATGAAAACGTAAGCGGTGATCAATAACCCAGTGACGAGAAAGCAGAGCCCTATGGTGCTAAAGAAACGCAAAGGCCTTTTTGTGAATCGCGTATTGAAGTAAAGGGTCATTATATCAATTATTCTTGTGAAATATTCAGGCAAGTTGGATATGCCAGACTTTCCCCCCCGTTCCTCATAGTGCCGGCATTCGACCTCTTTGGTTTTGTAACCCTTTTGAGCCGCTATGATGGGCATGTAACGATACATGTTGCCGTAAAGCTGAACCTCGTCCAGGACCTTTCGGCGAAAAACCTTCACTGTACAGTTCAGGTCGTGCAGATCAGTTTTGATGATTCTCCGAACCGTGGCATTATATATTGCGGACCGAAGCTGTTTGAATCGGGAATCTACTCTGGACTTTCTCCACGGACTAATAATATCAGTAGCAGAGTCAAGGGAATCAAGCAACCATCCAAATGAATCCTTTGTTATTTGCTGGTAGGATCCACAAGCCAAAATGATCTCGCCGCTGCTTTCCTTAAAACCGGCTTTCAAGCACACGGCCTGCGAAACGTGAGTGTTTAGCTCGAAGGCTTTTATGTTGCCTTGGCAACCTCGAAGATGATCCATTTGGTTTCTCAGGAATCCCCCGGTGCCGTTGGCCACGATCACGATTTCGAATGGCTCATTTTTTCTTGACAGGAGGTCATGAAGATTTTGTACAAATTCAGCAAAATCTTCATGCTGGTCTTCCAGCATTATGATGGCCGAGTATTTAATCATTCGTTTTCAGGGACATTTTGACGTCTATTGGATTCGCGATTCCTGTGTTGTCCGCCTGGCATTTCCATGGGTAGCCCATCGCCGTTGTTGACAATGCATTTCTTGGTGATCTCTGGAAGCTCAGTATGTGAAAGATCACTTGTGCTGACCACCAACTCCGCTATCACACCAAGAACTACAAGATGTAGAACCGCCATTGCACTTAACACCGAAGCCACTGTGAAGAAAAGCCCTTTGCCCGATGTCCATTGGGAAATAACGGCTAAAGCTCCCAGACCCGCAAAAAACATGGTCAGCAAAAAAAAGGGGAGGGCAGAGATAACGAACGCCTTTAAAGGGTTTGAAGAAAACCGTGTAATCAGATTGATCGCAAATATGTCGCTAAGAACCTTGAAGATCCGATCAAAACCGTACTTCGAAACACCATGTTGGCGAGGGGAGTGTTTGACGGCTATTTGCGTTATCCGGGCACCGGTCATAGCTGCCAAGGCCGGGAAAAAGCGATGCATGTCCCCATAAGCCCTAAGTGGTTTGATACATTCAGCACGGTAAGCCTTCAGGGAGCAACCATAATCACGCAAGTGCACACCAGTTGTGAATGAAATAATGGCATTGGCTATTCTCGATGCGAAAACTCTCAAGAAGAAATCCTTCCGGTCTTTTCGCCAACCGCTGACGATATCGTAGCCTTCTTCAATCTTTGTTAGTAGCTTCGGAATATCAGAGGGATCATTTTGGAGATCCCCATCCATGCAAACTATGATTTCCCCTGAGGCGTGGTCAAATCCAGCAACCATGGCGCTCGTTTGGCCATAATTGCGGCGAAATTTAATTGCTTTAAGGGGTGACGCTTTCTCCTTCAGTCTTTCGATGATTTCCCACGTACTGTCTGTAGATCCATCGTCCACAAAAATGATTTCATAGAGAAACTCAAATTCTTGGCAGATTTCGAGGAGTTGGGAGAGCAACACTTCAACTGACTCTTCCTCGTTGTACAGAGGTACGATAATAGATAGGTGGGTGGCCACACTGCTTGTGCTTTCATCTATAAACATGGGTATGCTGTGTCCTCTGTCCTCTATTTTTTTGACAGGATAAACAGGATTGACATGATAATTTTTTCATCCTGTTACAGAAAAGATTAGTTAAAAATCTAACTCATAAAATAGGATGGTTCGTCCAGCATAGTTTAATTTATAATGGGGAGGATTTTTTGTCACTCCAGGATAATTTTGTTTAAACTGCCGGAGGACATGATCATTTAAACCATCGACAATCACCAAATCGGGCTTGATTTTATCTAAGTTGCCAAAACTACGTTTTACTTTCTGTTCCTTATGTGTTATCGGAAATCTCCCTTTCACTGAATGGGTCAAGGTGTTCGATTCTTCCATTGAGGCCACTGCGATCGCCGACCGGCTCGTTCACAACTCTTTCAAAAAATCCATGCTTTTGCCTGTGGATCTGTCATCGATGGGAATGACCTCATAAGACAAACCTAACTCAAATCATCTCAGCTCAATTTTCCAAACCTCAATCCTTTTGTCGCGTCCTGGCGTAAATACCTCGACATTCTTTATGCGGCCGGGCCATACCATCTCCGGATCCAACTTTAAAGAGTCATTCTTACCTAAAACCACTAACCACACTTTATCCGCCTTCTGCGTGAACTCGATTAACTCCTCGGTAGTGCTCAATAGTGGCTTGCCCGACCACAATTCCCGTGTTCCGCCGTCCCGACTAATACTAGCGAAAGAAACATTCTCCATAGGCCAGTACACTGCAAATTCAGGTTTCAAATAATAGCCCACCGTGTTCACCTGCCACGACACAACGATCTTACTGCCATCAGATACAGCCTCGTTCACCAGTTTCGCGGGCCGCTCGAAATCCCAGCGTGGGTACCAATGTTTCTCAAATCTCTCATATCTCCCCATTCTATAGGCTACGGTATCCGACTTTAAATGCATCAGGTGAAAAGCATTGAAATCCTCACTCATGGAAAATGCAAGCAGACATAAGGCAATCGCCATTCCTGTCCCTCATTGAGATTATATCGTCGCCTTGCGATTTCTCCAACATAACCGGCAGACAACAAACCAACGCAAAGTGCCAAAGGATATAAGAATTGGCTGTAGCGCGTCTCGATATATAAAGGTGGGTGAAGCCCCATAGCGAGCACAACAATCACTAGAGGGGTAACAGGGTTCCTGACAATGGACGCTAAAGATAATTTGCGGATGCGTACTATCTGCCACGCCGCAGCGACTCCCAATAAACTTCCTAACACAGGTACGCTGTCCGCCCATGCACGAAAAACAGGCGTATAAAGATCGGGAAAAGCGAAAAAAGCCAGTCGAAAAGATCTCAGATAAGACCTCACGATGTTTCCAAGGCCAACAGCCTCAATCCACGCCTGGTTGAAGAACAACATCGTAAACCAAAAAGACGCGATCACAACAAGCAATAAGATAAGATGTGTATAAGGTCTTTTAACAAGAAGCTTTGGTTCTCTTGACGCGACGACCAGTATAATCATGGCGGACATCGCGAACTGGTGAACCACAGCACAACATACAGCAAGGACTATCAATCCGCCAAGCAAATGCTCTTCGTTATCAGCGTTTGGACGATAGCGATTAATGTACAGAACGTATCCACCAACCAGGCAGGCTCCGGCCAGAGCAGCGATTGATAAAAATACAATGTCTCCAAATAAGCCGGTGCCAAACGACAACCAGTGCGGAGTTTTGGCAAGCGGGCTTATAAAGTCCCGAGGCAAATGATCAGACACTCCGATGAAACGAAAACTGTGTGTGGCCCGAAAGACGCCGATGAATAGGACCATTGAGCTAATCGCAATATAAAGGCGCTGATCTGAAAGCGTTTTGCGCCAATCACGATCGAACCAGGCAGGCAAAGGTAAGAAAAGGAGTAACGCAAGAAATACACCTAGCGCATGGGTAAAGAGTGCGGTCACCGCCAAAGCCACTGTGATGTACCTTTTTTTCCACCTAGCGTTGAAGGAATGCCGATACAATGACCAAAAAAAACAAATCGTAACAAACTCAAATGCAGCATACATTCGTGCAAACCGTGAAAATTCGATTTCCCAGGACGAAAATGCGAGAATCGCAACTAAAACGATGCTCCATGATCGGTTGAGGAATTGGCGGCCCAAAAAATAAGCCATCACTAAAGTGCCGACGCTAAACAAAGCCGATTGCAATCGGTATGCAAAGGGTCCATCGCCGAATAGCTGTATCGATAGTGCTGTAAGGTATTGTTGGGGAATACCTCGGAAATAATACCCTCCACTGGGAAATCGGGGAACGCCGAATTCTAGAATGTTGTGAACTGCCTCTACGAAATAGTACTCATCCTGAGCCAAAGGTCTCTCGCCCAAGCCCGTAATACGGATCCATAATCCGACTATTGTTAACACTAATACAAAAAAGGCTGCCGTTTTAGGCCATAAATCGGAACTTGAGTGCAGATCGTAAGCGGTAGTATTCAGCATTTTTGGACTTTCCCGATCAGTCTCTGTACCTCAGGAGCGAAATTCCGCAATAGGCTAAAACGCAACTCCAGGAATAAGTAAGTTTCAAAGCAGCGCGCATCCACACATGCTTACCGAAGGGAAACGAGAACAACAATAGGAGGAGCCAAGCAGGCACTGCAAAGACACTTTTGAATATGCCAATTAAACCTACAATTCCATTGCCGCGATGGCGTTCTCCATTCGAACTTCCTATTCTAAAATACTTTTTCAAATGGAAGGAGATTCTCCACCGTTCTGGAGGAACCTTCTCATAGACCTCTGCCTCGTCGCACCACACAAATACACAACCTGAGATGATCAGCCTTCTGAAAAAATCTACGTCCTCCCCACCTGTTCGGCCGAATGCTGGGTTGAAACAGAGCTTTCCTTTGGGCAAAATATCCCAGGACAACAAGACATTCCCAGTACGCGTATCGCGCGTAGTTAGTCGAGTGCCGGTCCGCAATCGTCTCCGATCAAAAATGTTTCCCTTTTTTAGCCACTGCGGTGCACCGATGGGAAAAGAAGGTATGACCGGTCCCAAAGCGCCATCAGCATTGTACTCTTTCATCGTAAGGTATAGCCGGACGAGCCAGTCTTCCACAGGATACTCATCATCGTCAATGAAGGCCACAAGGTTCCCCGTGGCGTTGCAGATTGCCCTGTTTCTGGCTAATGCTATATTCTGCTCAGGCTCGCAGTCATAAATAATTTTCAGTTCATTTCTTAACTGAAAGAGACGAACAGTGTCTTCTGCTGAGCGCCGGCTGTCGTTGTCCACCACGACTACTTCGTAAGAAAATGCGGACTCCATGACTTGGGAAGTCACGCCATCCAAGGTTTGAGTCAGCATCTCCGGCCTCTTAAACGTGCAAATACAAACGGAAATGTGATCTGATTTAGGATCCTGCGATATATTGTGCTCTGTCACGGTTTACGCTCCACCTCGATTATACACGAATTTCCATGGGGATTCGTAATCGCGCAATTTTCCCCGTTCTGTTCAACATCTTTCGTGTATGTCTGAACCTGAACATTCACCTTCCGGCTTCG